>PXCX01000267.1 GCA_003565195.1 PVC group bacterium
ATGCGTCAGGTGGCTGGCGGCTTGTGATGGAGAACCAACCCGCCGCTTGCAATCGGCGGTTCTGGTTTTGCTGGCAGCCGCCACCATCTCATCGTTTTCTTCGCCAATCAACCAGGAATGGTTGGTCAGCGGTCGCGACCGGATTTGGTGGAATTTCAAGCAGCGCTCCGACCTGAGTTTGTTACGGGATACGGCGCAACGGGTTCGCGCGCTTTACGATCCTTCCGACCGGCCTGAATTATTGACCCAGGACGCTTACCTTGCGGTTGAATCAGGATTACAGGTGCCGGCGGCCTTAATACTGGGCCCTTTTTCGTATTTTCCGGATATGCCGACGGAACGGGCACGTCGTTTGCACGTAACGAATCGGGAATTAATGATTGATCTACTGCGCCGCACGGATGCGCCGGTGGCGGCTTTCAGCGGCTATGGTCTCGCGATTGCCGCGCCCGAAATCATTGAGATACCTGAGGAAGAGCAAGCGCGGTTATGGGGTGTTTTGCGCGAAAGGTACGAATTTTATCTGGACGTACCCGATTTTGGCCAGGCGCACACGACATTGCGCATTTTGCGGCGTCGTTATGATCCGGGTTCGGCGCGTCAGGCGAGCGAACCCGAATGATAAGGAGCAACGGACATGCGATGGTATGGAATGGGTTGCAATGTTATTCAAGTAATCGTGATCGCATGGCTTCCTTGGCTCGTCTCAGCCTCTGACACCGTGATATCAAGAGTTCCGGGATGGCCTGAATTACCGGAAATCGAAGTGTCGCTAGTTCCTGGCGTATCGTTTGATCAGGGATGGCTAGGCGTTTCGCGAACGGATGACCGGTACGCGCCGCCGGTTTTGACTTTTGAGCGCGGGTGGACCGCGGCCGATATAGGGTTTGGCGATACCGAAGGTCTGCTGTTGCCGACGGAAATTCGCCGGTTACGCCGGCCGTTGGATAGACCGCTTGAATGGCCGGGTATGCGCGTCGAAACAGATTATGCGGCGGTTGCCGCTGCCGGCCGCGGTTGGTTGCCGGGAGGAGTGGCGGCCTTGGCGGGAGCCGGACTGCTGTTGTTAACGGCTCGTAAATGGTGAAGCGAACGGGCTATTCCGGATGCGTCGGCTTTTAAGCTTGTCAAGTGGTAGATTGTGCCTATAATGCTTTCGTTGTGTGCCCGATGGGTGAATCAAAATAAATATATACCGGAGTGACATTATGGACTATGGACTTAGCGAACAGCAGGAGATGATTCGTGATCTTTGCCGGCAGATTGCCGTTGAGAAGATCAAACCGGTGCGTGAACATTACGATGAAACCGGTGAATTTCCCTGGGACGTTTTCAAGGCGTTTGCCGCGGCGGACCTATGCGGTTTATATATCGAAGAAACGTATGGCGGTTTGGGAGGCGGTGTAATGGATCTTACCGTCGCGGTTGAAGAACTGTCGAAAGCGTGTAGCGGTATCGCGCTCAGTTTGGCGGCCACGGCGTTGGGTACGTTCCCGATTATTTTGCATGGATCAGAGGAGCAGAAACAAAAATATTTGCCGCGGATTGCATCCGGTGAATCGTTGGCGGCTTTTGGATTGACTGAGGCCGAGGCGGGCAGTGATGCCGGCGGGACGCGTACGACGGCGGTTAAAGACGGCGATCATTATGTTTTGAATGGCACCAAACAGTGGATTACCAACGGGGGCGAGGCGGATGTGTATGTGGTCATTGCCATGACCAACAAGGCCAAGGGTGCACGCGGGGCGTCGGCGTTCATTGTGGAAAAAGACACCCCAGGATTCACCTTCGGCAAGAAAGAAAACAAGATGGGGATTCGGGCTTCCGTGACCCGTGAATTGATTTTTCAGGATTGCCGTGTGCCAGCCGAAAATCTTCTAGGGCGCGAAGGCATGGGGTTCCTGGTGGCCATGAAAACCCTGGATCAGTCGCGTCCCGGGGTGGCGGCCCAGGCGTTGGGGATAGCTGCCGGAGCACTTGATGAAGCCTTGCATTACAGTCGCCAACGCAGGCAGTTCGGCAAACCGATCTGTGCTTTCCAAGGAGTTCAGTTTATGCTGGCCGACATGGCGGTGGCGGTTGAATCGGCGCGCTGCCTGGTTTATCAGGCCGCGCGCGCCATAGACGGCGGTGCCCGCGATATCAGCAAGATTTCCGCCATGTGCAAGTTGCACGCATCGGATACTGCCATGAAAGTCACGACCGACGCTGTCCAGGTTTTCGGCGGCTATGGCTACATGAAAGAGTATCCGGTTGAGAAAATGATGCGTGATGCCAAAATCACCCAGATATACGAGGGTACCAATCAAATCCAGCGCGAAGTCATCGCGTTGGCCATGATCAAGGAAGCGGCCGCCGCGAAACGGGACTGATTCGGTTGCCCCCCGCTAGCGCTCTACGGTTCCGTTTTCTTCAGGTAACTTGCGGTAAAGTGTCGGCAAACTGATTTTCAAGGCCGCCGCCGCACGGTTTTTGTCTCCGTCAAAAACTCGTAAAACGTGGCGTAGATATTCCTTTTCCTGGTCTCGCAGAAACTCTTTCAACGGTTGCAACGCACCGGGCAGCAAGGCGGTTGCCGTTTTTGGCGCGGTCTGTTCCGACAATGATTTAACGGCCGTAAGAATGCGATGCGGTAGCACATCCGGCGTAATGCAGTTGTCGTGTGCAAAGGTCAAGGCGTGTTTGACGGCGTTTTCTATTTCGCGTACATTGCCGGGCCAGTCGTAGCTTTCCAAATAATCGCGGGTTTCCTGGCTCAATTCAGGGATTTCCTGTTCAGGCCCCCGCTCGGTTTTCAGGAAGTGCCATACCAGTGGCAGGATATCTTCACGTCTTTCCCGCAGCGGCGGGATCTCGACGGGGATAACGCTTAACCGGTAATAAAGATCTTCTCGGAAAACGTTTTGTTCTGTCAAAGTCTCCAAACGTGAATTGGTTGCGGTCAAGATGCGCGGATTGACGGCTATGACCTCATTGCCACCGACCCGCCGGATCTCTTTTTCCTGTAGGACACGCAACAGTTTTCCCTGAATGGAAATCGGCATCGAACCGATTTCATCAAGGAAAATAGTGCCTTCACTGGCTGTTTCGAATAAGCCTTCCTTGTTTTGGGTTGCGCCGGTGAAGGCACCCTTGACGTGACCGAACATTTCCGACTCGAGCAGGGCCTCTGGTAGGGCGGCACAGTTTACGGCCACGAACCGTTTGCCGGCGCGACGGCTGTGCGCATGAATCGCACGGGCGACAAGTTCCTTGCCGGTACCGCTTTCACCCATGATCAACACGGTTATTTCGGTTGCGGCGACCCGTGCGATCGTATCGCACAGATCGCGCATTGCTTTGCTTGAGGAAACAATGTTGTCGAAGCGCGTTCGCGCATCAAGTTGCGCGCGCAGGGTTAGGTTGTCGTTAATCGCGTGACTGTATTCCAGGGCGCGTTGAACCGTAATCAGCAGTTCGTCGACCTTGAACGGTTTTGTCACGTAATCGAAAGCACCAAGTTTCAGGGCTTCAATCGCGGTTTCAAGGGTGCCGTAGGCTGTGAACATGATTACGGGGACCGTCGATTGCGTCTCGCGCGCGAGTTTAAGCAACGTCAGTCCGTCCACCGGCGTCATGCGGATGTCCAGAATCAGCAGATCAAAATTCTGGGTACGTATCTGGTCGGCGGCCTTGTCTGACTCACGGATGGGCACAACCTCGTGTCCTTCGGCCTTAAGCAAGGTCGTCAGTACGCTGAGGATGCTTGCCTCGTTGTCTACCAATAATATTCGCGCCATGCCGGTTAAGTATGCGTTTTGCGAGCCAAACGTCAAGTGAAAACAACATGACCTCATGATCGGGAGATTGTGTCGAAACTTGAGCGATGCTACCCTTCATGAACCCAATCAAGGTGTCATCCGGTAAAGCGGGTTTCGGTTTTCTTGAAAAACGGGGGTTGACGCATGATACGGGCTATGCAATATTTGGCGGTCGTCTGGATGTCATCATGATTGCTGTCACGGGCGGAACAAGGAGTTAATGTCGATGTCGCAAGAATGGGTGGTCGGGATCGATTTGGGGACGACCTATTTTAAAATAGGTTTGTTCAAACGGAACGGACAGTTGGTCGGGTTGGGCCGGGTGGCGGTCGATAGTGACAAGAACTCGAAGGGTCGACGGTGCGAATTAAAGGTTTCCCGTTTCGATGAGTTGATTGGAACTGCCTGGCGCGAAGCCTGCCATCGGATCGGCGAGGATCCGCGCGGGATGCGTCTTGCGGGGATTGCGTATTCGTCGCAGGCCAACAGTTTCATTCTGTTGGACGCCAACGACCAGCCGTTAACGCCCTTGATTTTGTGGCCCGACCAGCGCGCAACTAAGCTTGAATCTTCGGTGGAAACGTATGGTTGGCGATCGGACCGGTGTTTGGTGTCCGGTGTCGGTCTGGCACTTGATCCGCGGTTCGGGATCAATAAATTGGCTTGGATCCGGCGTCGTCAGCCTTCGCTGTGGCGCAGGGTCCGGCGGATGATGACCGTCTCCGATTATCTCGTGTGGCGACTGACCGGCCGGCATCTGGGTGATCTTGGAACGTCCGGATTGCTTGGAATTGTCGATGCCAGGATCGGCGACTGGTGGCCGGTGGCGCTCGACCATCTGCGAATGGACCGGAATATATTCACCCCGCTGTCGCCGTCCGGCACTTTGGCCGGCGTCACAACCAACGCAGCCGGCTCGCTGGGATTCCCGGCAGGGATTCCGTTTGTTATGGGTGGTCTGGACCACCATATGGCGGCCTTGGGGGTCGGTGTGCCCGCGAAAGCGCCGGTCAGCGTTTCCTTGGGAACCGTGCTGGCGTGCGTGGCGGTGGTGCCGCAATACCAACCGGTACCCGATGGTTATTGCGGGTGGGGTCTTAAGGGACAAGGCTGTTTCCAACTTACATTTTGCAGTAATGGCGGCGGTAATTTGGAATGGTTTCAACGGCAGCATGCCCCGAACCTTTCGTTTCTTGAGCTTGATGCGCTGGCGGATGCCGTGGCACCCGGTTGCGACGGCTTGCGGGCATTGCCGAATGCCGGTTCATATCCGGGACTTCGGGGCTTTTGCCATGCTGCGCCACAGCATACAACCGGCCATTATTTCAGGGCGTTGATGGAATCCTCGGCGTATAGTTTGGCAACGTTACTGCGCCCGCTTGGGATGCCGTCGTCGCTTGTGCTTACCGGTGGCGGCGCCCGTAGCGCCGTCTGGCGCCGTATCCTGGATGAAATAACCGGCGCTGACATTGCGGTAAGCGCCTGCGAGGAACCGGCTTGTCGGGGTGCCGCCATGACGGCCGCGGTCGAGGCGGGTTGGTTCGCTAGTTTTGATGACGCCGTTGCGCAATGGGGATAGAGTTAAGACGAATCGAACGGCTGCCCGTTTACGCTTGATGTTTCAAGCGTAAAAGGGTATTTTAAAGGCCGCCTTATGACGGCGGGCACATGGGGTATGGAGTCCCGGCGCCAGGTGGAGAATTGGGTTTATGAATCTACGTAAATTATTGACCGAAACGGCCATTCGGATGAACTTGGAAAGCGATACCAAAAAAGGTGTTGTTGAGGAAATGATAGATAGTCTGGTGGCGAGCGGTAAAATCCGGGATCGGGCAGTGGCCTTGACTGCGATTTTGGATCGTGAAAAGCAGATGTCGACCGGTATGCAGCACGGAATCGCGATTCCGCATGGAAAAACCGATACGGTCAGTGAACTGGTGGCCACGATTGCGTTGAAACCGGAAGGCGTCAATTTTGAGTCGCTGGACGGTAAGCCATCCACGATTTTCATTATGACCCTGTCTCCTTTGAATCGCGCCGGCGCCCATATCCAGTTTCTTGCGGAAATCAGTCAATTGCTTAACGAACCGGAACGTCGCGCGGCTGTTTTAAGTTCCCGGAATCCCGGCGAATTACTGGACTTTTTAACCGCATAATCCGGTTGTTAGGGCGCTATGACGTTCAAAATCTCGATTAAACGGTTGATTTCGGTTTCAGTCCCGATCGTTATCCGCAGGTAGTCCCGGGTTTCCGGAGCTGCGAACCAACGGGTCAAAATACGTTTTTCCCGTAAGGCCTCGAAAAGCTGCTCTGCCGTGATCCGGCAGGGTTTAATCCAGAGGAAATTTGTCTGCGATGGATACACGGTCCACCGTTTACCCTGCAGAAATTCCGCCAGTCGTTGACGATCATGACAAATCCGTTCGGTGCTACGGCGCTTATGCTCATGATCCTCGAAGGCGGCCAGCGCGGCGCCTTGGGTAAGGGAATTGACGTTATACGAATCCTTGATCGCAAACAATGCATCGATCAGGTTGGCTGCCCCGATGATATACCCGCAGCGAATGGCGGCCAGCGCATACGCCTTGGAGAAAGTGCGTACGATCAAAACGTTCGGCAACCGTAACGCCAGATCGACGCAGTCGCTGTCCGCAAAATCGGCATAGGCTTCGTCAATTACGACAATTCCCGCAAAATCGTGGCAAAACGCCTCAATTTTGTCGCGCGGATAGGTCATGCCGGTCGGCGCATTGGGTGAAGTCAGGAAAAATAGATCGGCATCATCAACGGCGGGATCACGCCATTTGAAGTCCGGTCCCAGCGGTACGGGATGGCTGGCAACCGCACGGATGGCAGCCAGTACGGCGTATAACGAATAGGATGGTTCAAAAAACGCAATCGTGCGGTGGTCTTCGACAAAGGCCCGAGTGCATAACGCCAGGATTTCATCCGATCCGTTGCCGATAAACACCTGGCTGGACCGGCAATGATGGTGTTCGGCGATCCGCTGACGCAATTTCGAACAATCGGGATCGGGATAACGATGCAGCGCTTGCGGGTTGACGTTGCGCAGAAACGCTGCCACGGCGGGCGAGGGACCATAGGGATTCTCGTTGGTGTTGAGCTTGATCCAACCCGGATCGTGAATCTGTTCGCCCGGAACGTAGGCGCTGATCTCTCGGACATTACGGCGGATAGGCGACATGATTCTCCGGAATGGTTGATGCTATGATTTATTCGGCTCAAACCGGATTGCAGCCGACAGTGCGTGAGCGTCGAGACCTTCAACCGCGCCGAAGGCATGGATCACCGGCAGCGCTTTCCGGAGCGTGTTGCGATTGAACTCAATCGTACTGATCCGGCGCCTGAAATCGTCGACGGTCAAACCCGAAAACGAGACGGCTGCGCCACCGGTCGGCAACACATGACTTGGTCCAGCAACGAAATCGCCCACGGCTTCGGGCGTCCATTGGCCAATGAATACCGCACCGGCACAGGTGATGCGAGACAGTTGGCGTCTGGGCTGACGCACCATCAGTTCAAGGTGTTCCGGTGCGAACCGGTTGGCCAGATCGATGGCGGCGGAGACCGAAGAAACAACGGCCAGTAACATGCCGTGCCGCATGACGCGGGTAATCGCCGGGCCGCGTGACAAGCGGGCCGCCTGCCGCGTTAATTCAGTCGCGACCGCTTTCGCAAGATTGATTGAGGGGGTAATAAGCAGCGCCTTTTCATGGCCGGTCCCGTGTTCCGCCTGCGACAACAGGTCGGCTGCCACGAAAGCCGGTGGCGCCGAGCTGTCAGCAATTACCGCGATTTCGCTGGGACCAGCCACAAGATCCAGGGCGACATCGCCGTAGACCGCTTTTTTGGCCGCGGTAACGTAGGTGCCTCCGGGACCGACAATTTTCTGGACCGGTGCGATGCGCCGTGTCCCGTAGGTCAGCATGCCGATGGCTTGGATTCCGCCGATACGATAGATTTCATCAGCGCCCGCCAGGTTTAAGGCAAACAGAAGATGGGGATCCACCGTGCCGTTGCTTGAAGGCGGCGTACAGGCCACAATCCTTGGCACGCCCGCCACCTTGGCCAATGTTACGGTCATCAGGGCCGTTGAAGCCAATGGCGCGCTGCCGCCTGGTATGTAGGCGCCGATGGCGTCAAAAGGAACAAATCGTTCGCCGAGACGCCCTTCCGTTGCAGAACTGATGGTCCAGTGCCGTTTGAGACCGGCTTTTGCAAATCGGCGGACGCGCCGATGCGTTTCACGAGCTGCTTTCCGGAATGCCAGAGATGTCGAGCGGGTTGCGGCGGAACGTTCGGCATCAGTTACGGCTAACTGTCCGGCCTGAAGCCGGACGCCGTCATGCCGATACGCATATTCTAAAACTGCCGCTTCACCCTGCCGGCGAATAGCGCCCAGAACCTCGGCAGCCGTAGCGGCTGCGCGATCATCAATCCGCGGACGGCACAACAGCTGGTCCAGTCGGGGATCCGAACATTTGTTGCGAAGATCAATCAACGGGACGCCGGTCATCTGACGTGAATTTGAAGGCATTAACGGACGCCGCCACTATCCGTGAGCAGACTCTTGATATCGGAACGATCCCATCCGCGAACCTCTTGCAGAAGGTCCATCCGGCGTAGAGGCGTCACGTTCCAACGATCGCGCGCGTTGATTTCGGCACCGCGTGCAATCAGTAATTCGACCGTATCGCGATGGTTGCCCATAGCTGCCACATGCAGCGGGGTGCGCCCCATATGTTCGCGGGCATCAATGGCGGCGCCTTCTTGCAGAAGTCGTTTCACGGTGGATACCTGGCCGTGACGCGCGGCCCAGTGTAATGGGGTCCATCCGTAGCGTTGCATCAAATTGATGTTTTCCGGAATGTCCGGGCTGGCTTGCGGTTCACGGATCGGTTCTCCGTAAACCTCGTCCTTCATCAGCAAGAGTGCGGCCACACTGAGGATGCAAAGTGCCTGCTTGATCATGGATTTTCGTATCATGTCTTATCCTCCAATGGGTTTGAGGTTGTCTTGATCCTTAAATATAAGAAATATCCGTTCCAACGACTGCAATTTTTTTGACCAAAAGATCTTTCCTTTTCCGTCGTCCGGCGTCTTATCCGGATTGTGCGAATTTGTCGTATTCGGCTACGACAGATTGACAGTATGAAGCTAGACCCAACACATCCGCACCCATCGTCAGGAACTGGTAGCCCATGTCGGCCAAGGATTCAAGATTGGCCGGCGACGCGACGGTTCCGGCAAATTTATGGTTGGCCAAAGCCGCTTCAGCAACCCGGCGACGGGCTTCAAGAACGCGTGGATCGTCAATATCACCAGGGACACCGATCCCGTGACTGAAATCGCCGGGTCCGAAAAAAAGCATGTCGATCCCGGGCAGGGCGGCGATCGCGTCCAATTCCTCAAGTGGTTCCGGATCTTCAATTTGTATGGCCACGAATCGCTGGTCGTTGGCCTGTTGGATGTATTCCTTAAACGGAATTCCGCAATACGCGCCATCCGCGTTCCCGCCGTCGACTGGACGCCGGCCGACAGGGTGGAATCGGCTGGTGCGCACAATCTGTTGAGCATCGGCCAGACTCATGACGTGCGGTACCATAATGCCGGCGGCATCCATTTCAAGAGGACGGATAACATCGCTGTAACTGCCGCGCGGAACCCTGACTAAGACGTCGACATCCTGGCTTTTGGCTGCCCAAATGCTTCGCTCAATGACGGATAAATCGTTAGGAACGTGTTCCATGTCCATCCAAAGACTGTCGAAACCGGCCATGGCCGCTATTTCAACCGCCCGGGCATCGGCCAGATTGAGTTTGAAACAGTTGGCAACCTTGCCGGCCCGTAATTTGGCCAGCACTTTGCTTGAACGCATCCGTGGTTTTTGCATAAAGTTGATTACATCCGTTTGCGCTTCCGTATGCGCTACAATTAAACATGGTCGGGGCGGTGGGATTTGAACCCACGACCTTTTGGTCCCGAACCAAACGCGCTACCAAGCTGCGCTACGCCCCGTTAAACCCAGTCAAACATAACGTCATCATCTCACATGAATTTCGCGGAAATGTTTGACTCATCTACTCAAGAAATCCATGATTAAGGAGCTAATCTACCGTTGTCATGAAAATAAACCGTTATCCACTACATACCTCTCGTACGGCTCAAGCCAAGCAATATATCGGATTAAACTCGAGATGTCAAAACAAATAATCACGTTACAGGTTGCATGCCAGGCCGGAAATATGGTACAAATCCGGTTTAAGAAGTTTATCGAACCAAACCAACCCGGCATAATCGGGATAATCAATTGATGACATCCATAATAATCGCAACCTTGAGTGGGCTGGCGGCGGGTTTGGCCATGGGGCTTTGGCTGATGCATCGGTTTGGTAGCGGTGTCTTGAGGGAACGCCTGCGGGCCGCCGAAACGCGTATCGCGGAAAAGGATGAGACCATCCGCACGATCGAGGAATCGTTCAACCGTGAGCGCGAAAGTTGCCAGACGCTTACGGCTCAGGCCGCCGCGCTGGAACAAAAGCTGGAAGCCGAAAGAAAATCGGCGCAGGAAAAACTGGCGTTGATCGATAATGCCCGCTCGGCGCTGGCCGATGCGTTCAAGGCGCTGGCCGCCGATGCGCTTAAACATAATTCGCAGTCTTTCATGGATATGGCAGGCCATGCATTGGGTCGGCATCAGGAAGCGGCGCGGGGCGACCTTGAAAAACGCCAGCAGGCGATCGAATCGATGATCCGTCCGATGCGTGAAACCTTTCAGCAATTCGATCAGTCGGTTAAACAATTGGAACAGAAACGTGCCGGCGCCTATCAGGGACTCCGTGAGCAAATCGGTATGTTGCTGGAGACACAGCGCGAATTACGCGGTAAAACCCAGGATTTGGTCAAGGCACTGGGAGCACCGCGTATTCGCGGGCGCTGGGGTGAGATTCAGTTGAAACGGGTGGTGGAACTGGCAGGTATGGTAGCCTATTGCGACTTTTTTGAGCAGTCCAGCGTGGATAGCGAGGATGGCCGGCTGCGTCCCGATCTGGTGGTGCGATTACCCGGCGGCAAAAATATCGTGGTCGATGCCAAAGCCCCATTGTCCGCCTACCTCGAAGCCATGGAAAGTACCGACGAAACGGTTCGCACCGAGAAACTCGCCCAGCATGCGCGCGTGATTCGCGATCACCTGATCGCGTTGGGCCGCAAGTCCTATTGGGAACACTTGCAACCGGCGCCCGAGTTTGTGGTCCTTTTTCTGCCTGGCGAATCGTTTTTTAGCGCCGCCCTGCAAGTCGATCCGTCGCTGATCGAGCATGGTGTCGAGAAACAAGGCGTGATTCCCGCCACGCCAACGACCTTGATTGCGCTGCTTAAAGCGGTGGCTTACGGCTGGCGTCAGGAACGGCTGGCGCGGAATGCGGAAGAGATCAGTGCGCTGGGGCGCGATTTATACAAAAGGATTGTGACGCTGAAAGACCATTTTGGGCAGGTGGGGACGGCGCTCGGAAGGGCTACCGATGCCTATAACCGAGCCGTCGGTTCGATCGAAAGCCGCGTCTTGGTGAGTGCGCGCCGATTCGATGAATTGGGTGCCGGCGACGGCAATCTTGACGATACGCTGCCGCCCGTCGACGCCATGCCACGGATCATGCAGACGCCCGAAATGAAGGATGGGAGTGATCTTAAATCAGAATAAGGAGCTATTATGCAACCGTTTGCTGTCTGGCCAGTTTCGTCTTTACAACGGATATATCCGCTGACCGCGCCCCCGTCAACCCAAAGGGGGCAGCGGGAAAACACCGTATCGTTGGATCAGGCGTTGAACGAACGCGGCAGTTTCCAGATTGCGGTGCGGCACACCGATCAACGTCCCCGGACCGTGACCCTGCAGTCCGCGGACTCGGACGTATTTGATATCCGAATTCGGCGGGTTGGATATGTTCCGATGCCGCACCATACCCCCGGGGTTCCCCTCGATTCGCTTGAATTGGACGGGATCGGGATGACACCGGGATACGCACCCGATCCGTTACTGGATGAAACATCGTTGTTGCTTGCGGGACACGAAACGCATGCGTTTTGGATTACGGTGACGCCGCGTCGCGGCGCAACGGCTGGACGGTATACGGTTGCGATCGATATCATGCCGGAATCCGGTCGCCGTCGTACCTGTCACGTACCGGTTCGTTTGTATCCCTTGAAAATCAAGCCCCGTCGTCATTTTCCGGTACTCCAATGGTTTTACGTCGATGCCTTGATGGATGCCTATGAATGCCCTGGTTTTAACCCCCGTTTTTGGCGTGTTTTGGATGCCTATTTCCGTAATCTCAGCGAACACGGACAGGATACCGTCTACGTGCCCGTGTTTACGCCGCCGCTGGATGGCGTGAAACGACCGTCACAACTGCTTCATGTAACGCGGCGCGGCAAGAACGGCTATCGGTTTGACTGGCGTGATGTGAAACGCTACATCGATCTGGCGCGCCGGCGCGGTATCCGCCATTTTGAATGGACCCATTTTTTCACCCAGTGGGGTGTGAAGCATGCGATCCGGATTTATCACGGGCAGGGTTTTGATGAAAAACGGATCTGGCCGCCGTCCACCGGCGCTGTATCGCCGACTTATCGCGCCTTTCTGGCGGAGTTTTTGCCGCAGTTTCATCGCTTTCTGGTACGCGAAAAACTGTTGCCCAAAAGTTTCTTTCATGTATCGGATGAACCGCATGGCGCGGAACATCTCGCAAACTATCGTCGTGCCCGTGCTTTGTTGAAGGAATTGGCGCCGTGGATGAAGACCACGGACGCGCTTAGCGAAATTGAGTACGGCCGCGATAATGTCACGGATATGCCAATCGCTTCCATCAAGACGGCGCTGGATTTTGTTAAGGCAGACATTCCTTGCGGATGTTATTATTGCTGCGGTCCGCGCGGCCGGTTCCTGAACCGTTTCATCGATACGCCGCTACCCAAAATCCGGATGAACGGCTGGTTGTTTTACCGTTGGCCTTTCAAACGTTTTTTGCATTGGGGATACAACTACTGGTACCGGAGTCAGTCGCGGGAAATGATCGATCCCTACCAGGTGACCGATGCTCATGCCTGGCCGAGCTGGGTGGCCGGCGATCCTTTTGTCGTCTATCCCGGTCCGGACGGTCCGGTTGATTCGTTGCGCTGGGAAGTTTTTGCGGAAAGCTTGCGAGATTATGCGCTTTTGCAGACACTGAAGATCGGGCGTGATGATCCTTTACTGCAACCTTTGCGCAGTTTCCAGGATTTTCCTAAGAACGCCGATTGGATCCGCGACACGCGCCGATTTCTTTTGCAATCCGTCTGAAGCGGGCATGCAGGATAACGTTATCACACCTTCACTTTTGCTGGAGTGAACCAAAATTATACGATATGAAACATCAACTGCAAACAGAAATAAACAAGCGCGATTCCAGCTGTGGCTTTGCCTCGGTGGGAATGCATGACGTTCGTTTATATGGAGCGGTTGGCGACGGAGACACGATCTGCACTGCTGCCATCCAGCGGGCTGTCGATGCTTGCCATGCAAGCGGCGGCGGGACTGTGCTCGTGCCACCCGGTATCTATCTGACCGGAACAATCTACCTGAAAAGCCGCGTTACCCTGCATTTGCGGGTCGGCGCCACGCTGCGGGGCAGCACGCGACGGCAAGACTACAACACTGATGACGTATTTCCCGAAAACCCGGTGTTCTCGCAGGAAAACGTCTCCGGCGCCCACTTGATTATCGCTTACAAGGCCGAACAGGTGGCCATCGAGGGCGATGGAACGATCGACGGCAACGGTAGCGCCTTCTTCGAAGTCTTGCCTCCGCAAGAGACGACCACCACTTATCGGCAAAAAACCCGCAACTTCCCCATTCGCGATTGGCGGCCCGGGCAGATGGTCTTTTTCTGTCGCTGTACCGAGGTGCGTGTGCGGGATGTCAAACTGTTGAACTCGCCGTACTGGACCCTGTTTCTGCTGGGTTGCAGCGACGTGCAGGTGCGCGGACTGCGCATCGAAAATCCGCCGCAGACGCAGCAAGGCGACGGGCTGGATATCGACTGCTGCCGCAACGTCACCGTCAGTGACTGCATTATTCGCGTCGGTGACGACTGTCTGACCCTGCGCGGCAATAACAGGCTGCTGGGCGAGCAGGCGCCGGCCTGCGAGAATGTCACCGTAACGAATTGCGTACTCAGTTCGCCATGCAACGCCGTCCGTGTCGGTGTCGGCAATGGCGTGGTGCGCAACTGTATGCTATCCAATCTGGTCGTAACCGAGGCGCGGACCGGCATCAATTTTATCTGCGCTTGGTCCGAGCGCGCGCGACACGGGGTCACGATCGAGAACATTCATTTTGCCAATGTGCTGATGGATACGGTGGTGCCGATCAACGTACAGCCGGGACAGCATGCCAGGCATCCGGCTGCTATCCGCAACATCTCCTTCTGCCACTTCCACATTCTTGGGAGACATGGCCTCTACATTGGCGGTAACGAAGGTTTGCCTGTAACCGGGGTGAGTTTGCAGGATATCGAGCTGTGCCTTGCCGGCAACGATGTGGACCCGCTCTTTGCCGAAAAGATCCCGATATCTTCCGGCAGCAATCGAGTCTCGTCGGCGATGTTCATGCGTCATATCCAGGGACTGCGGGTGCGGGACTTGCGAGTGACTTGGCAGGATACAGGCGACAACTGGCAACACGGACTGGTGCTGGAAAATTGCGGCAATGTCCGCCTGAGAGGTGTCGAAGCCCCGTCGCCGCCTATGGCGCCTGCCGGGGAAAGTCTTCAATGTAACGGGGTCAGCGATCTAATTCAGACCGAATAAACATCCGTTTAGTATTCTTTAAGCAAAGGAGCTGAAGATGGACAGGACAAAACGTCTGCTTACAATTACGCTTGTGTTTGGCGTTGTTCTCGGCGTGAGCTGCTTGCTTGGATTGCCTGCGTTTGCCCAGGATATCGACGAATGGAAAGAATCCGGCAGTCACGATGAATTCCCTATCGGCGAATTGCGCCCGCAAACCGGTTGGGTCGATACCGCCGTCCCCGCCGATCAGTGGTCGGCCGCGGAACAGCCCGACCTGCAAGCGTTGCTGGATGCAGCGCCGGAGCTGGCTTTGCGTAATGTCGCTCCACCTCCCGAACGCTGCTGGGTAAGCAACCAGCCGTATCTCGTCCCCAATCCCCAGGGAAACTGGAACATGATCTTTCCCTACTTCAACGGATACGGCGGCCGACAGGAGGTTATTATCTATAATTTCGATACGGGTGAAATGGCGCGCCAGTATTTCAATACCGGCGAGGAAGACGCCTTTGCGCACATGCATCGTGTCGATTTCCATATGCAGCCTGCTTTCTACACCCATGATAAGTTCATCTTCGAGATCGCCGGGGCGTTAGCCTTCCTGATTTACGACATTCGCGAAGAGGCATTCGTTCACGGAGCCCGTCCCTTCGGAAATGAGATCACGCAGGGAAGATCCCTTCTCGGCGAAGACGGAAATGTCTACGGTATGGGATGGGAGAGAAAAAACGGCCGATTCGTCGCTTATAAATTCAATCCCGAAACCTATGAGACGACACGCTTCGAAGCTTTCGGCCCGGAAAATCACCGTCGGCGAGAGCTGTATCGCGCGGTCACAATGTCCGGCGACTGGATTTACGCCGGCATCGGCGCCAACCCCTGGCATCTCGTCGCTTTCAATGTCGAGACCGAAGAAGGAAAACACCTGGCAACTTCCGACGTAATCGGCAGCCATGCGACCGTGGCACTGACCCGGATGATCGGGGGGATTTCGGGGCATATTGAAAACCCCAGTGAAATTATCGGTATCGATCTTGATGATGTGGAGCTTGTGGAATTCAGAGGCGAACAGCGATTCAATTTCTGGCTTCATGACGGGAATATTTATCCGCGCGAGAACAATGTACCGCCATGGTCTGATGAACCGGTCGAACGTGATTCCCGCAGAGTTAGTTGGGGCAGAGGTCCTGGTTCCTGGAGCGGAGTGGGTCTCGAATCAGAACCGCCCAGAATCGATGGCGATTCCGTTTCTCCCGTCCCCGGCGGAAATGTGACGCTAAGGTATCGTTTTCCCGACGATGAAGACTGGAACACACTGGAATACAACGTCGATATGTATCCGGGCGTTGTGCAGCGCGTTAGCGAAATTAACGCAACCATCCTCTTCGCCCTGGATTCCGGTTACGGCGAGCATGTCTTCTATAATATCGAGAACGATACGCTCAGGCGCGTCGAGGGTTCGCTCAGCCCGTATTCATTAGGAATGTCCGAGGATAAGCTCTACGTCTCCGGGTATCCGAACTCGATGATCGTCGAATACGATTTCAGCAAACCGCTTGGACGAAGGCAGCAAGAGCCGAATCCGAAGATGGTCGGACGCGTTGGCACAGCGAACCAGACCCACTATCCGCTTGATAATACCCAAGTGCTCGCCGATGGCCGGGTATATAACGCCGGCACAACCGTTGGCCGCAGGCGGATCGGCGGCGGATACGGCTGGTACGATCCCGCCACCTCCGCAATCGGTGGCGAACCGGTCGATGGACATAGGTTTTTCTGGAATGCCAGCGCGGCAGACGACCGATATTTCATGATGTCCAGCAAGTATGACGCTGAGACCGGGATGATATTCTGCTGGGATTCCGAAGCGGAAGAAATCATCTATCAATTGGAAATACCCAACGCTCCACATCCCGGACCGATAGTTGAGGCCATGCCGGGCCTGATCATAGGACACGCTCCCGCCCTGGAAGGCGACGGCGGATTCCTCTACGGGCTGCGTGTCGAAACGGGCGAAGTTCTCTGGGCGAAAGACGTTCCAGTCGGCCCCGTGACCAGTTTCTCCGAATGCAGACGCCATAGTTATTCATATCGGCGTGGCCCCGACGGATTTATATGGGCGTTCTTCGGCGATACACTGGTAAGGATTGATCCGCGTAACGCGTATGTAAAACCGGTCGGTAAGCCGGGTGTGCGTGCGCAGATCGCTTTTGCCGGCGGCAATGTTTACATCGCAAGTGGTAACCGCCTGCGCATGATCGAGGGAATCGAAACGCCGGTCTGGTGATAACGGTAATATGCTGGATCGAATATATGGGCTTGATTCCTTGAGATGACTGTGGTTCCGATTCATATCACGATTCCGGAGTTTTTTTATGCCGAGTAAGAAGGATGTCGAAAACCTACGCGAACTGGCCGCGATGATCGCCGAAATAGCAGCGCTGCCGGTTCATAAAGAAAAGAAATCTCTCTGGCGCAAGCTCAACGCGCTCAAACCCGTCCGCCCAATGGTCATGATCGACCAGGTCTGCTGGAACGAGATGAACATAAACGATGAGCTTACTTTGCGTTGTGAGGACAAGGAATGCCGCGCTTATGAGCAGCGGATGCGCCGGACGCTATACCAGTGGAAACATTTTCCGGTCGATATGGTGGTGGAACCGTTTGTCCGTGTGGACAAGGCGATAAACAACAGCGGTTTCGGACTGAAGATCGTTGAGGAGCGCTGGGTTACCGACAAGACCAGCTCCGTCGTCAGTCATGCATACGAGAACCAGTTTCAAACCGAGCAAGACCTCGAAAAGATCAAGACGCCCCGGATCAGCCACGATCTTGCCGAGACCGAGCATCGGCTTGATTTCGCTCATGAAGTTTTCGATGGAATACTAGAAATAAAACCCTGCGGCATGAACCCGTACCTCTCGCTGTGGGACCCGCTTGCAACGTGGATGGGCGTCGAAAACGCGATTTATGCCTTGATCGACAGGCCTGCTTACATACATCGATTGTTGGGGCGCATGACCAACGGATACCTTTCGATGATCGACCAACTGGAAGA
>PXCX01000338.1 GCA_003565195.1 PVC group bacterium
AAAATCGGGATCACCCTCGATATTCCCGTCACCCGCATGCAATTCCTGCGAGGAACTGTAGCTGACCGTCAGATCTCCGAAAACATCCTCATAGAAACCGCCGGCGGTATTGCCCCAGGCAATACTGTTGATGATGGAAACCGTACCGTAGGTGTTGACCAATCCCCAGCCTCCGTTGTCTGCCAGAGTGGCGTTGACCAGTTCAAGCGTTCCGGAGGCGTTGTCCATCTGAACACCGTCGCCCGCGAAGCCATGTACCAAAATGTTGGTCATGGCCAGAGTGCCCGAACCTTCCATCCGGATACCACTACCTGTCGTGACCGAACCGGGTTGCACATGCAGGTTGCGTACCGCCAGCGTGCGCGGACTGCCGGTGTTGATCCAGACCTGGTTCCAGCCGTTACCTGAATCGCCACCGATTACCGTACAGTTATCGATCAGACCGCTGACGGTGGAACCGATATGCATCGCCGAACCGCGACGCGGATCGCCACTACTGATATAATTACCCTCGAAATAGCTATCCACCAGCAGAAATTCGGCGCTGTTTTGCACCCAAAGTCCGCCGCCTTCCCGCTGATTGCTGGATACTCCCGAACCCGGAATATTGTTCCCCCGAAAGGTACAATTGCTGATCGTTAGCGGGCTGACGCCGCTGGCATATAGACCGGCGCCTTCGTGCCGGTGACCGGTGGTGATCCGATTGGTGGCGAAGAGCGAATCGACGATTAAAGCGTTACCGCCCGAGAGGCGGACACCCGGCCCACGGGCGTAGCTTGAGTGAATCAGATTGTCGACGATTTCCACCCGGCGCAGCTCGACCGCGGCATTATCGGCGCCCAGTCCGCCACCGGAGTAGGTGTCGAACGCTCCGCCCGCGCGGGTATCGGTGGAATGAATACGGGTGTCCACGACCTTGAGCGTACCCAGAACGGCGTAAATCCCCTGTTCGTAACGGTCTCCGGTAGCCGCGAGTTGTTCGGCGGTTACGACACAGTTGGTGATCACCGTCCGGCATCCCGGCAGGTAGATCCCGCCGCCACGCCATGGACTGGAGTTGACGTTGCCGTTTTTGAACGTGATTCCTTCCAGCCAGATGTCGCCTCCGCCCGTGCCCCGGAAGACCCGGTCGGTCGCCTCGGCATCCAACACGGTAAGTTCGGGACCTTGTCCGATCATGGTCAAACCGGGATGCTGGGTTTCGAGCGGAAAAACTTCACCACTGACCGTGTTGTAAACGCCGGTGGCAACATGAATCGTGCTGCGGCTGATCGCCCGGCTAAGAGCTTCGGTAATCGTCTTGAGCGGTTCCTGCTCGGTCCCGTCATCTTCGTCATCGCCTTCGACCACATCCACGAAAATGTTTAAGACCTTTTCCAGATCGACATCCACTCCCTCCGCGTAATGATAGCCCAGATCGACCGTATCGCCTGCGTCCGGTTTGGCGCCGTCGGTGCGAGTCGTCCGTTCGGTCACACCCGCCTCGCCGGCGGTCACGCTGCCGACGCCCACCGCCGGACTGGTCTGGGGCTGTGCCGATAAACCCTCGCGCGACAGATAGTAACCGGCAATGAAAAACGGATCGTCGGTCAGATTGTCCGTGCCGCCGTGGGATTCCTGCGACAGCGTATAATTCACGGTTCCGTCCGGCGTACTGATTCCGCCGCCGGCGTTGTCCCAGGCAATCGTATCGCTGACCGTCAGCGTCCCCCCGTCATGGTGGATACCCCAACCGGTATTGTCGGCCACCGTGGTGTGACGGATATCCGCCGAGCCCGCGACGACCTCGATGCCGTGATTGTTAAAGCCGTGTACCAGGATGTTCGTCATGACCAGGGTTCCCGTGCCCCTCATCCGAATGCCGGATCCCGATGTGGCCGAGCCGGGTCTTACATGAAGGTTACGCACCGCCAGCGTGCGCGGACTGCCGGTATTGATCCAGACCTGATTGGCGCCGTTGCCCGTATTCGCGCCGTTAATGGTACAGTTGGCGATCAGGCCGCTGACCGTGGAACTCAGGTACAGCGCCGAACCGCGTCGATCCGGAGCATTACCAGTGAGGTAGTTTCCTTCGAAGTGGCTGTCGATAAGCAGGAACTCGGCGCTGTTGTCCACCCGAATGGCGGCACCTTCGTTTTGATTGGCCGAGGAATTCAGGTGGTTTCGCCGGAAGGTAGTATTGCTGATTGTCAACGGACTGGCGCCTTCGGCATAGATCGCGCCGCCCCGGCGCCCATGGCCCGTAGGGTCGATCCGGTTGGTGGCAAATAGGGAATCGACGATCAAGGCGCTGCCGCCTTCAAATCCGATACCCGCGCCACGGTCGTTGGATCCGCTAGACATCCAGTTGTTGACCACGTCGGTCCGCCGGATTTCCAGATCAACATCCATGGCATACAATCCCGCCCCGCGAGTCGTGCTATTGTGCGGGATCCGATTGTTCGCAATAACGCTGTCAACGATCGTCAAACTGCCGTTGCGGGCATACAACCCCGCCCCTCTAAGACCGTTTGCAGAATCGGCACGTTCGTTATCCCGGATTACGACGTTGGTCAAAACGGTGACGCAATCGTAAAGATGTAATCCAGCACCGTGATTGCTTTCGGCCGCGTTTATCGTTTCGCCCCCGGCAATCGTCAGGCGGTCCAGCGTCAGGACGGAATTGGTGGCCAGCAGGATGCGGGTCTGGAAATTCGGGTTGCGGGTCAAGACGGTTGGTTCGGCGCCAAAATCGCCCGGCGAACCGCTGCCCTCGTATCCGCCGCGAATCGTCAGGCCCGGACGGTTGAGAACCAAGGTCTGCAACAGGTTCGTATACACGCCGTAACGCATCAGGATTTCATCGCCGTCGATGGCGGCGATATCGATCACGAATTGCAGGTCATGACGGCTGTAGGCGTTATCCCAGTCGGCGCCATTCTCGAGGCCCGCGCCGTCGGGTGTGACGTAAAATCCATACGTCGTCTCATCGTCCAGCGTGGTGAAGTGATTGGTCTGCGCCGACCAGACCTTGCCGACCACATTGGAAGCCCAGGCCCTGAAGGCGTACTCGGTATCCGGCGAAAGCCCGGTCAATTCTGCTTCGTACGAACCGCTCTGGGTCCCGCGCGAAACGGTTGAGGTCGGCACGCCGCCAACCGGCCACCAATCGAAACCGGCCTCCGTGGTAAAACCGCCGGTACTGGTGACTTCACCGTAAACCGTCGTAACATCACGGCCAATATGAGTAGCGTCCGCGACCTCGACGGACGGCGGCGCGATGGTGGTGAAGGATTGGAGTTCCGACCAGGCTTCTTGCTCGGCGCTGTTTTCGGCATAGAAACGGTAAAAATATTCGGTCCCGCCAACCAACGGCTCCAGGATATGGTCGAAACTTTCGAAGGTATTCGAATAAACTCCCACGAACTCGACATACGTCCAGTTGCCGGTCGAAACGGTCTCGCCGTCGAACGCTCCCCAGCAAACATACACGTCCGCATCGTCCGCGTCGCCGGCGCCGAGCAGCATCCCGTTCGCCGTGGCTTCGCCGGGCAAGACATCGGTTGCCGCGTGCGATGCCACGGCCAGATCGTCGGATACCGTAATCAAACGTTCGTAGGCGCCCATATCGACCCGCAACGGTCGATCCACACGACCATGACGAATACGCGGTTCCTGATCAAGGTCAACCGCATCGACCACCCCGTCCCAGGGATCGTTGCTGCCGGCATCCACGCAATCGCTTTCTTCCGTCAGCCGGTAGTTGCCCTCCGCCGGATCGACAAAATCGGGATCACCCTCGATATTCCCGTCGCCCGCATGCAATTCCTGCGAGGAACTGTAACTGACCGTCAGATCGCCAAAGGTGCCTTCCTCGAAATCGCCGGAGGTATTCCCCCAGGCAATACTGTTGATAATCGAAACCGTACCGTAGGGATTGATCAATCCCCAGCCGTCGTTATCGGCCAGGGTGGCGTTGACCAGTTCAAGCGTTCCATGCTCGTCATCCATCTGGATACCGTCACCCGCGAAGCCATGTACCAAAATGTTGGTCATGGCCAGGGTGCCCGAACCTTCCATTCGGAGACCACTACCCGTCGTGACCGAGCCGGGTTGCACGTGCAGATTGCGCACCGCCAGCGTATGGGGATTGCCGGTGTTGATCCAGACCTGGTTCCAGCCGTTACCTGAATCGCCGCCGATCACCGTACAGTTATCGATCAGACCACTAACGGTGGAGCCGATATGCATCGCCGAACCGCGACGCGGATCGCCGGTCGTAATAT
>PXCX01000147.1 GCA_003565195.1 PVC group bacterium
AATGTCCACTGGGTTCTCGATGTTGACGGCAAAAGCGGGTCGAGCAAGGGTATCCGGTTAAGGGTGGCGGTTAAGAATGCGAGTAAGTGTGGCTTCGTACGCTATGGACGCTTAACCGTACGCTTAAACGCACACTTCCTCGAAACCCTTACTCGGATACCCTTAGTCGATCGACTTATTCGGTCTCCAGTAATCGTAAAATGCGGACTATGCCAGAATTAAGATGCGTTTGCCCTGCGTGGTTCCGGGTGTTGACTTTACAATCCAGGAGCGCTACATTGGTTTTGTTATCGAAGAGTGTGGTCGAATAGGATAGGGCAATACTTCGCCGGGCTACCTCTCTGAAAGCTATCGACTTGCCCGCCTGTCTGGTTGCGTTCACGCACAGGCAGGCGGCTTGGCAGGCGGGGCGAAGCGAGGGTTACCCTTGGATTCGGTTGGAACAGGAGGTTCTGACGGTGCAAAGTTTGATCTACAGTTTTTTGGCGGGCATATCCACGGCTTTGGGCGCTCTTTTGTTGATGGTTATCGGGCCGCCGGGCAAAAAAATGATGGCTGGAATGCTGGGGTTTGCCGGGGGGATCATGGTCGCCGTTTCGGTCTTTGAGCTGATGCCGGAAGCCATGGAATTGGGTGACAAGCTGGTTTTAATTATCGGTTTTATACTCGGATGCGGTCTGATGTACCTGCTGGATCGGGTATTGCCGCATGCCCATCTCTCTCAAAGCGACTGTCTGGATGTGGAGAATCCAGGACGCTTATCGGTCGGGCAGACAACGGTCCGGCGTACCGGCTACCTTGTTTTTGCCGGAATCGCCTTGCACAATGTTCCGGAAGGACTGGCGATCGGGGCGGGCTTGGAATCCAGTCCGGAACTCGGACTGGCGATTGCTCTGGCCATTGGCTTGCACAATATTCCGGAAGGGCTGGCAGTGGCTGGTCCGTTGAAAGCCGGGGGAGTGTCCAATCTGAATGTTTTGTTTTTTACGCTGGGCGCCGGTTTAATGACCCCGGTGGGGACCGCTATCGGCTTGTTCATGTTCGGCATTTCGGAAATCTTGGTTGCCGGTTCGCTGGCATTCGCCGCCGGCGCCATGATCTATATCGTTAACGATGAACTGATTCCCCAGGCCAACGGCATGAACAGTCATGCCGCCAATGCCGGTCTGATCGCAGGTCTGTTGCTCGGATTCGCCATGCTTGCATGATGTTGGATTTGCTTGCAAGTCTAGCCAGCTCCGCTGAACACCTGAACACTGAACGCTTTAGGCCGCAACAACTTAGACAGCCGCATGTGAAATGTTCGACTCATTTACTCAAACAATTCTCGAAGAAGGAGCTAATGTAAAGTGTCCGCGTGGATTCAGGCGTGGTTACGCAGTTTTAGTTCCAAAGGATGGGGATCCAGGTAATATTGGTCTCGCAGATATTCGATCAGGCAACTATGCCACAGACCCTTTGGTTTGACAAGCGGGTTTCGCGTCGTGTCCGTAAGGATACACGTTTTGCATGGTTATCTTCCCAGAAGCAAAATGCCGTCCACTATCGACTCTATTCCCGGAAAATATTCTACAGCAGGTTCAAGCGCCGGCGCATGATCCATTCTCCGGCGAGGACGATGACGATCAGCAGCAGATAGATGCCGCGATACTGGACCAAGGGCTCGGATTTCCGTTGGGTTGTCCGCATCCGGTGTGTGTCGATCTGTTCCGGTAAAGGGGCCAGATCGTTTTCGCGGGTAACGGATTGTCCGCTACGCGCGGCAAGCGTGTTGAGAAAAGCGTGATCGACATAGATGTTGGCCCCTTCGTTCAATCGCGATCCAACCCACATTTGTCGTGTGAATGTTTCCACCAGGTCATTGCCGACCCAGACGGTAAAAGTGAAGGTGTGCTCACCGCGTTCCGTAAATAGTGTGTGACCGCTAAAGGCCGGCGATGCTCCGGGTCGCCGAGTGAGCGCTACCGTCTGAAGTTCGGTACCGAACTGTTTGTCGATCTGGACACGAATCCGGTCTTCAGGATGGTCTCCCAGAATTTGCAGACGTATTTCGGCGCGTTCGCCGGGATGATAGGTGTCGCGGTCAAAGTCCATGCGCAAGAACCGGCCATCCTCTTTCTGGCCGGCCAGAAAACGTATGCCATTGCTCCAGAAATGATCGTAGGCGGCTCGCGCTTCACGGCCTGCCATTCGCCAACGCCACATGGTGTCGGTTGCGACAGCCATCACGCGACCACGGCCATAAGTTTGAAAGGCGATGACCGGGACATGTTCGCCCTCATGAATGGCATTCAGAAGCGCAACGGCACCGGCGCGCAGGCGGCCGGGCCGGTTCATACTGTGTATCTGGAGCGGATGCGCGTCATGCATGCGTTCCGCCCATCCCGAGATCATACCCTGTTGCGCGACAGCCGGCGCGAGGCCCGCTTCAAGCGGAGCGATTACCGGTTGGGGTTCGTCGTTGCGAATGACCCAGGGGAACAGGACTTGCAAGGGGGTGTCGGCATATCCGCCGCGGCCGAAGGCATCCTTGCCACCCATGAAAATAACCGATCCGCCGTCGGCAACGAAGTCGATCACCGCCTGCATTTGGATCGCGGACCATTCGTCAGCCGGAAACGCTCCAAGGATCAGAATGCGAAACGGTTGTAAGCGGGTAACCGAGTCGGGAAAGGATTCCAGCCGTTCAGACGGTTCCATTGGGTCCGCCGTCTGGCCGACGAAATGTTCATCACGTAATCGGATCAGGGATGTCAGTGTTATTCCCGGTTCCGCGGCGAGCATGCGGCGCAGTTCCGATATACTGCGGCCAAGCCGGCGCGCATACAACAGGATATGCCAGTGCCGTTCTTCAACCGTTACCGCAAAACGGCGTTCGTTGTTGAGATGCGTAAGTTCGCCGTCAACCGTATCGATCCGTACCCGTAACTCCCGTTCGCCCACTTGGTCCAGACCGGGAATGGTCATGGGCACATCCGCCATACCTTCCCGCAGGTCGACGATTTCCTGACCGATTGTGACCCATGACGTTTCGTTTTCGGTTCGTTCCTGCAATTCCAGCCGCAACCTGGCGAGACGACGCAGGAAATCGGCGTCGCCATATCCGCGCAACGCGACCATGCATTCGATATCCGTTCCGGCTTCCGCGCGAACCGGCACGTCGACCGCATGGATGGCGATATCACGATACGTTCCGGCATTATTGCCTACCGCCGCTATATAATGGGGGATTGACGGCATGCGGAATGGATCGAAACGTTCATCCCCTCCATCGGTCAACAGCACGACACCGTCATACCTGCCGATCGCCGATAAATTTTCGATATCCATTAGAACCTGCGCCAGATCGGTCTTGCGATAACCGGGTTCATCTTGATTCGATGTATTTTCGGTGGATAAGACGAGACGATTGTTAAAAGCAGCCCTGTCAAAGGTGATATCCGGGCGTTGGCGTTCGAGCTGTTCCGCGATTCGTTTGGCGCGGGCATGCCGTGACAGTCCGTCGCGATCCACCACTTCCATGGATGTCGAATCATCAATGACTGTGAGGAACCGCAGTTCGGGGGTAATCTGTCGGGTAATTATCCAGGCCGGATCGAAGAACAACAGCAGCAACAGGAATGCCACCAACGCCTTGGGCAGAAACAGGAACCATAACCGATGGTCCGGATGCCGGTCTTTCAGTCGCCGGTAAATCACGTAAAGCCAGACCGCGACCGCCAGGATCAAAAATCCGCCGTGAAACAGCGATGTGTTCGATTGCCAGATGAGACGGGTCGGGATCATTATGAAACGGCATCTCCGGAAGGGCTGGTCGCGCTGGATTCCAGCCTTTTGGCGGGACGGGCATGCAGCGTGGATAGCCAGGCCTCAGCGGCCCAGACCAGAAGGGTGAGGACAGCCAGCGGCACGAAAAGCGAGCGGCCGGTAAAGTGTGCGATCAAATGCCGTGCGATATCTTGGCCGGATGAAGACAGGGTGACGATCTGATGTGGCATATCGCCCAGCGCTGCGATCCGGTTGGAATCCAGAAATGTTTCGGAAGCCTCTTCGGAGCAGCCGCGGACGGATACAAAATATACCTGTCCATCGGCTTTTAACCGGTAAGCGCCGGCTTGCGCCAGAACCGGCTTGTATGAGACGGTGGTTTCCAGGGTATCGCCGGCCATGGCGCGGATTTCGATCGGTGCGGCGTATGCAACGGGGA
>PXCX01000048.1 GCA_003565195.1 PVC group bacterium
CAGCCCCGTACTTGATGCGCAACGGTCGCCCCTCGCTGGCTGCCCCCGTCACCTTTTCGCGCAACTCCTCCATGGACACCAAATCCACCGAGCGCGCCGCAATCCGTTCCAACTGACCCTCAATCGTTTTTTTCATAACTTGAAGACCCTACAAGAGACCCCCGAAATAAATCAAACTCTTTGATGCGGTAGGCCGCAGGGCGCATATCTCTTCTGCGGGGCATCTGACGCAAAGGAAAGTTTCTTTGTCAGCTAGTCCTACCGAGCAGCAGAGGCATAACCAACCGGCTGAATCGTTCCGCCTGCAGATCGATACCGTCGGCATCAGGATGCAACAGGTCGTCGGTCGCATAACGCCGAATGTCTTCTTCGCCCAATAAGTCCAACCCGTCCACGTAGTAGAGACGATTATCGCCCGCCGAGACGAGCGCATGATAAACGGCTTGCATGTCCGTTCGCATGCCCTGCAGGGTATAACCCGTGGCGCTCGGTGTGGATTCACGCGGCGGGGAGGCCATCGGCGAGATGAGTGCCAGCGGTGTGTGCGGGTGTTTCTCACGAATGATCTTTACCGCGGCCAGAACCAGCGCCGGATAGGTGCGCGCGCTGACGCCGTTCCCCAAGGCATTAATCCCCAGCTTAAGCGATATGTATTGGGCCGGCAGATCACGGATGGTCATGGCCACCATCGGTTCAAGATGGCAATTACCGCCGAAACCCATGTTGATCAGATTCAGGTTATGGCGGCGCGCCACGGTGGCCGGCCATACACGGGCCGCACTGCCCGCACGGACGCAATGGGTTAGTGAACTTCCCCAGGTTACCCAGAGCGGACGGCGATCCGGTAACGGGCGCAGAATAGTTGCCTTTTCGGCTTGCATGCTGTGCAAACCCACCGGACAACTCGGCGGCAACCAGATTTCAATCGTGCGTATTCCCTTCCCGATTGTGTCAAAGACCGCCTCCCGCGCGTTTTTGACGCAAAAAACCCTCTGAACAATTTCATTATCGATGACGACATCAAAGGGATGACCGTTGGGCTGGTTTTCACCCGGTTCGGGCAACCGCTCGAATTGCAGTGTCAACGCCGTTGCATCCGTTTCAAACCGGAGACGTACCCCGCTGGGACACGCCGCCCGTTCCATGAGGCTGTCTTCGGGTGACGGAAATAGATAACGATAGGTGTGCGGTAAACGCCAGGGGCGAACGATATCCCCGTCACGTTCAACGGATAGTACGCCCTGAAAAAATGGTTCAGTGATAGGCAGGGTCAACGACATGAGATGTTCCTTTTTGAAAAGCAGATGAACACAATCCGCTTACGCCTGCTCGCCAAGGCTCGCAGGACTACGGACGGCCGGACAGCCTTCGCTCGCAGCCCAGCGAAGAGCGAAGGCTGGTCGGGGCGGAGAGATTTGAACTCTCGACCTCTTGAACCCCATTCAAGCGCGCTACCAGTCTGCGCTACGCCCCGATGTATACCAACCTTATTGTTCTGTTGTAACTAATATCTTTTTACTGAGCGTGGCTTGGTGTTTCCCGCTACGCCTTGGCATGCCAGTCTGCGCTACGCCCCGATGTAACTATACCGAAACCAATCATCAATTGATCGCGGATATTACGATTCTTGCGGGCTAAAGTCAAACCCGAACTCGTCATCCTCCGTGTCATCCGGCGTCGTCTCGTCGTTTTCAATGTCTG
Organism: PVC group bacterium; assembly: GCA_003565195.1. Classification (GTDB taxonomy): domain Bacteria; phylum Verrucomicrobiota; class Kiritimatiellia; order CAIKKV01; family PXCX01; genus PXCX01. Next base: position 1,702 of record PXCX01000048.1, read on the forward strand.
CCACCTGTCGCAATCCGGCCACAAATTCCGTCAATTTTTTCCCGGAACGATTGTGTTTTAAAATTTCTGCAATGCGGTCATGCGCTTCTTCATAAGTCGCGCGGCGAGTCGGTTTATGATCGACCCGCTGCAATAAATGCAGACCCAACGTTGTTTCGACCGGTTCGCTAACTTCCCCGTTTTCGCGCAAGCCAAAGACCGCTTGCTCCAAGGACGGCAAGACGGCGCCACGCCCGATCCAGCCGATCATGCCGCCCGCTTGTTTGCCGCTGGGGCACTCGGAATGGAATTTGGCCAGTTCAGAAAAATCGGCGCCCTGCCTGACTGCGTCGGCAAATCCCTTAAGCCGTGTCTCGGCAACCTCGCGTTCGCCCGCTTGCGAATCGTCGTAGGTAAGCAAAATATGCCGGGTACGGATCTTTTCCGGCATCATAAACGAATCGCGATGCGCATCATAATACGCCCGGATTTCGTCCTCTGACGCTTTCGGTACACCGGACGTGATTTCGCGCACCAGTTGATCGATCTGCAAGCCGCTCGTCAGGGCGGATCGCAAAACTTCCAAATCAAGCGATTTACGCTCCACCATGCGCATAAATGCCTCTTTGCCGCCGGAAGATTCGATCATTTGCCGGAATTTGGCCTCCACTTTTTCGGGTGGCACCTTGATTTCTCGGCGGAGCGCTTCCTCCATCAGCAATACGGAACCTATAGCCTGTTCGCGGGCCTTGCGCATTAATTCAGGCTGCGCCGCAGCCAGATCGACTTGGGGTTGATGTTCCCGGTAAAATGCGATCAATCGATTGAATTCCAGCGCAATCGCTTCCCTGGTAATCGGTTTTCCGTTAACACGTAACATGCGGTCTCTTCCATCAAGCGCGTAACGCACGCAGGTTCTCAAGACATTTGGCGGCACCTTCCAAGGGGGCACACGGGAAGGATTCCTGCTCGACAATATACCATTGGGTTGTCCCGTCGCGTTCACATTGTTCGAATACCGCGGACCAGTCAACATCGCCTTCGCCGACCAAAGCTTTGTCGTTGTCGCGAGCGTATTCCTTGAGATGAACGGTCATGGCCCGTCCGGGATAGCGTTTTAGTATCGCTACCGGATCGCCGCCGCCATGCATGGCATTACCGGTGTCGATCTGCATCACTACGTCGGATTGGGTGGCCGAAAAAAATGTATCCCAGGGAATTTCACCGTTCATCGGTTGAAACTCATGCATATGGTTATGGTACCCGACAACCATGCCGTGGGGACGTACCTGATCAGCCAGCGTATTGAATAAGGCCGCAGTCTCTTTCCAGGCATCGATCGAGTGACGCCGTTCCTCCGGCAAGCCCGGGACGATCAGGAAACGGTTTCCCAATTCGATGTTGAAATCCACCGTCGCAGCCAGCGCGTCTCCCATCAGGGTCGGCAACCCGACATGACTGCCCGCCGTCCGCAGGCCTTCCCCGTCGAGAATTTTTCTTAATTCGCCCGCGCCCAGGTTATGGTAGCCGGCGAATTCGACACCTTCGTATCCCATGGCCGCAACGTTTTTTAAAACGGCGGGAAAATCCCGGGCGCAATCGTCGCGGACCGAGTAAAGTTGTAGAGCTATCGGCAGGTTTGGCATAATGTATCCTTTGTGTTAATTGTAGAACTGAGAAACCTTGACAGGTCGTTTGTGAAAGATTTAATTTAATCAGAAAGTTCCGGGTCCAGCAAGTGTTTTATGCGCATTCCTGAAGTTTTGCGAAGTTTTGCCATCTTTTCCAATCGTTAGCGATCCTTTGTGAGCGCTGTCAAAAAACGGGCTGCGAACCGGAACGATTCGTTGGGCGCAGGCATGGTTACCCTTTCAGAAGTTCATTGATGGATTGCGCCGCGCGCCGGCCTTCGCCCATGGCCAAAATCACCGTGGCAGCGCCCAACACGATGTCGCCGCCGGCAAAGACGCGGTCAATTGAGGTCTTGCCATTTTCATCGGTCACGATATTACCCCAGCGATTGCTTTCCAAACCGTCGGTTGTCTGACGCAACAGGGGATTGGAATCGTTACCGATGGCGACGATAACGGTATCGACATCCATGCTGAATTCGCTGCCGGGAATCGCGACCGGACGGCGGCGGCCGGAATCGTCGGGTTCACCCAATTCGTATTTAAGACATTCCATGGCGCGAACCCGGCCGTGTTCGTCGCCGATGATTTTTTGGGCATTAACCAGCAGATGAAATTCAACGCCTTCTTCCTCGGCGTGTTCGACTTCTTCAACCCGCGCCGGCATTTCCGTGCGGGTCCGCCGGTAAACCAGGGCGACCGAATCCGCGCCCAGCCGGACGGCGGTCCGCGCCGCGTCCATGGCCACGTTGCCGCCGCCCAGGACCGCGACCCGCCGACCG
>PXCX01000023.1 GCA_003565195.1 PVC group bacterium
ACCCTTTTCTCGGATACCCTTAACCGACTCGCTTTTGTCCTGAGTAAGTGTTTTGAGTAAGTGGATTGAGTAGGTGATTTGAGTAAGTGTTTTGAGAGCACGTGATATAGAGTACACACCTCCAAGCACCTACTAAACACCTACTCAGGAATTTTAGCCTGCCACCTATACCCTCGAAAGCGGTGCGGCGCGCATTCAAAGAAGACCAACCGCTTATGGCAAAATTCCAGTGTTGGTATTGTTCCGTCAGCAATGGGTTGCTGCGCTCAAATCAGTTTGAATATTTGGCTCAGGATCGGGCCCAACAGGATCAGGAAGACGGCCGGGAAAATGAAGGCGACCAACGGGAAAAGCATTTTCACCGGGGCCTCGTTGGCTTTTTTCTCGGCCCGCTCGAAACGGTACATCCGCATCTGATCAGCTTGGATCCGCAAAATATGACCCAGCCCGATTCCCATTTCGTCGGCTTGAATCAGCGCGCCCAGCACGGAACGGATATCGGGCATATCGAGTCGATCGGCCATCGCGCGCAATGCTTCGCGCCGTGTTTTTCCGACTTGAACCTGGCGTTGTACGCGCAATAATTCTTCATTAATGGCATCCATTTGGCGCCGCTCAACAATCCGGCTCAATGCGCTCATGAAGTCCATGCCGGCTTCCACCGAAAGCGTTAGCAGATCCATGATAAACGGGGTGGCCAGCCGGATTTCGTTTTGGCGGCGGCGACACGCTTTGGCCAGCCACCAGCCCGGATGAATCGCCGTCATCAACAGGATCATGACCGCAACCACGAAAAAATGGGCTTGCAGGAAATCGGTGATCCGTCCCGGAATCACTGTCAGCAATGAATAAACCAGGATCACGCTGACGCTGCCGGCGCATACCGGAATCATCAGTCGCAGCCAGATGAATTCTTCGGGTGCGATCAAGCCGTCGAATCCGCTGATAACCAGTTTTTTTTGCAGATACTTGTGCTGGGCTTGCAATGCGGGGATTGGCCATACCTGGCTCAGGTGATGGGCAAGCGGCAATAACAGCCGGAAAAACAGGGGTAATCGGCGTTCCTGCAAGCGGCCGTCGGCCAGCGTCACATAAGTCGCCCGGGTAGCCATACTGATGGCGCCCCAGACAAACAGTCCGACGCTGAATGCCCAGCACAACCCGATCCCGATTGCCACAAGTTGGACGTTCATGACGGTTATACCTCGATCCGGATAATTCGGCGAATGACAAAAAAGCCGGCGGTTTCCAACGCAACGATAATCATGACGGTGGTTATTCCGGCAGAGGACTGCAGAAAGCTGGTCATCAACTGCGGATCCATGAAAAACAACGCGATTCCCAGCAGTAACGGCATGCATCCCAGTACAATACCCTGTAAGCGGCCCATGGCCGTTAGGGTACGAATACGGTGCTCGATCCGGACCCGTTCGCGGATAGTTGCCGCGATTTTTTCGAGAACTTCCGTCAGACTGCCACCGGTCTGGCGCGCGGTTTCGATCGAGAGCACGAATAGTTCTAGATCCTGTCCGCCAATCCGTTGATGTAAATTGTTCAGGGCCTGTTCGAAATTGACGCCGACACGGATTTGTTGCAAAACCATGCCGAATTCCTGGGCGATCGGGTTCTGCCCGTTACGCACGACGGCTTCAAAGGATTGCATAATACTGAAACCGGCCTTAAGGGCGTTGCTCATGGTCATCAGAGCGTCGACAAGCTGTTCATTAAAGCGCAGCAAACGGCGGTGTTTAAGGATCCGGATCATCAGGGCCGGGATACGCCAGGCGCCGGCCGCGGCCATGCCGCCGATCAGTGCGCCGCGTATCAAGCCGAACCGGCTGAAATCCATGCTCAGTAAAAATCCCAGGCCAAAGGCTACGACCGCCAGCAGACTTGCCAGCTCGATGATCCGGTGTGACGGGATAAAGAGAAACATATCCTCGAGTTGCGAGCCGGCGCTGGCGGCATACTGGCGCGAATGTCTTTGCATGCCGATGGACAGCAAGGAAAGAATCCGCCAGCTTATGCCGGCGGTGGCCAGGGCGGCCAGCGCAGCGTACAAAACCAGTTGAGGTTCATTCGTCAACATCAGGCCTTGCTCTCCGGTTGAAACATGTTGTGTGGCAACTGGACCCCTTGGGCGGTCGCCTTCTCGATGAATGTCGGCACGCTACCGGTCGGTTGGAACTCGCCCTGGACCTTGCCGTCGTCGTCGATTCCGGTCTGTTTGAATTCGAAAAGATCCTGCATGGTTGGACGGTCGCCTTCGAGGCCCACCAGTTCCGAGATACAGATCACACGGCGGGTACCGTCCGAAAGCCGGGCTTCATGCACGACGAGATCGATGGCCGAGGTGATCTGTTCGCGGATAGCCCGCACCGGCAAGTCCATGCCGGCCATCAGGACCATCGTTTCCAGGCGCGAAATCACGTCGCGCGGTGAGTTGGCATGCACGGTGGTCAGCGAACCATCGTGGCCGGTATTCATGGCCTGCAACATATCCAGCGCCTCGCCGCCGCGGCATTCCCCGACGAGCAAGCGGTCGGGCCGCATCCGTAAGGCGTTGCGGACCAGGTCGCGAATGGTAATTGCGCCACGCCCCTCGATATTGGGTGGACGCGATTCCAGGCGCACGACATGCGGCTGCGCCAAGCGTAATTCGGCGGCATCCTCGATCGTGACAATGCGATCGGTTTCCGGTAAATAGAGGCTGACCACGTTAAGCAAAGTGGTCTTCCCCGAACCGGTACCGCCTGAGATGACGATATTTTTACGCATTAACACGCAGGCTTGCAGAAACGACGCCATGTTTGCGGTCAGGGTACCCATCCGGATAAAATCCTCGATGGTGTAGGCCACTTTGGCAAATTTACGGATGGTGATGCAGGGACCGCTTAGCGTTAACGGCGAGATAATGGCGTTCACGCGGCTGCCGTCCTTCAAGCGGGCATCGACGTAGGGCTGGCTTTCATCGACGCGCCGACCGATTGGCGAGACGATTCGCTCAATGATTGCCACGACGGAGTTATCGTCGAAAAATGTCCTTTCAGTTCGTTCCAGTCGTCCTGCCCGTTCGACGTAAATTTGGTTATGGCCGTTGACCATGATTTCGGTGATTGTATCGTCTTCCAGCAAATCTTCGAGCGGTCCCAGGCCGACTGCTTCATCATAGATTTCCTTGAGTAACGTTTCCGCCTTTAACCCTGACGGTAAACGTTCCCGGATATCGCTCAAAATCTGTTGTAAGGTGGTACGCACCCTTTGATGCAACTCGTCGTCGCGTACCTGCACGGCATTGAAGCGTCTAAGGTCCAGCCGTTGTAATAACTCCTGGTGAACCTGGCGTTTAATGGCGCGCAGTTGGGATTTCACAGCATGTGGTTGCGTTGGCGGCGCGGTCGACGGCAACGCCGGTTGTGCCGGTTGCGCTGCGGCCGGGGTGGCTTGCGGTTGCGGGATCGGCGGATCCGATTGCGGTGCTTGCACCCGGACACGATAGTCGCCGATACGGCATTCGGCGCCCGGCGGCACGGCGGCCCGGCCGCGTACGGCCTTGCCGTCGATGAATGTTCCGTTGCTGCTATCCAGGTCTTCAATAACGATATCGTCTTCCCGGACAAACAGTACGGCGTGCCGTCTTGAAACGCTGGCATCCGGCAGTACGATTTTATTGCCGTTTTCGGCACCGATAGAGTATACCCCCGCCGTAATCGGCTGGCGATGCATTTGGCCGCCGGGCCGGATGATTTCGATGGTGTAAGTCTGTGTCATTCTTGGTCCTTGTGCCGGATGGCGCGTTGCCGGTACAGGTTCAGATCTTCCAGATGTTGTTCGATATGCTCGAAGTTGATCTTCGGTAAATCGCGTTCAAAGCCCATGTCATCCGGATTGCGCAAGGTCAGGGTTAGATCGCCGCGCATCACTTGTGAAAACACCAGCATCTCGGCTTCGCGCGGCGTGATTTCGAGCGTCACCGTGTTGTAACCGCCGCCCCGCCCGTGGGTTGGCTGGACACCGCGCGCATGCGCCATCTGCTGGCCGGTTGCCAGGATGGTGACATCCTGCAGCATGGTCAGGGTCAAGGTTTC
>PXCX01000164.1 GCA_003565195.1 PVC group bacterium
CACGTTGGTCGGCGCCGTGATGGACCCGTAGGTGGGCAACGGCACGGGATAGGTACCGTGATGCCCGCTGAGGCCGCCATGGCTTCCCCAGGCGGGACTGTTGCGCCCCCTCGCATTCACGTTGATGTTGGCGGTGGCGACGAGCGTAAAGTTGCTGCCGGCCGTGAGGTGTAGTTTGTTGATTTCCGCGGAATCATTGCCCGCGTGGTTTAACGTTCCGCCATCGAGGATCGTCGCATTCCCGACGGTTGTCAAATGCCCGTTAACCGTCAAGGTCACCGCTTCCAGGCCGCCGCCCACGACCAATTGCGCCACCGTGGCAACCCCGGATAGGATCGGCGTCACGGTGTTGTAGCCGTCGATCAGCAGGTGTTTATCGCTATCCGGCGTGCCGACCGGATCCCAGTTGTTTTCGTCGAGGAAATCCGTCGAGCTGGTACTGGCCCATGTCAGCCAGGGACCTCCGAAATCCCAATTCGTGTTGTTGTCACCATCGACCGAAGCCAGGGGCCGAATTGTCTCGCCATACGACGCGTCGCTGTATTCCACGTCCACCAGCCGTACATCGCTCGATCCGGTCACGTTCAGTTCCCATGGACTGGCCGCCGAGCCGCGCAAAAGCATCCTTGCACCCGCGCGCCCGTATAGCGCCAGGTTCGCAATGGTGTACCGTTTGCCGGAGGCGAACGTCAGTTCCATGTCGCCGGGAGCGGCGTAAAAGGTGGTCGCGTTCAAAACGTCATGGAACGTCGCGTTGCCCGCCCAGTTGGTGAACGCACCCATATTAACCGTATCTTCAAACACCAGCGCGCCGTTGGCGCTGGAGAAAACATCCGCCGTCACCGGCCCGCCGAAAGTGATTTCGGCATCCTGGGAGTTGAAGGAGGAGCTTGCGGCAAGCTCTCCGTCGAAGGTAAGCGTTACGCCGTGGTTGACGAAACTGACGACGGACACGCTGTCGGCAAAGACGACCGGCGAAGCCCGGTGATTGACCGTCAACTTGTTGAACGCGTTGCCGGCCGAGACAATATTCTGCGTGTTGGTACCGTCCAGTTCCAGCAACGATGAAGCCGCCGTGAAGGATCCGCCACCGGAGAAGTCCAGATTTCCGCGCAAAGTCAGGGTTTCCGATCCCATGGCGGTGAGCGTTCCGGCCACGCGGACATCTTCATCTACCGTCAGATCGTATTCCGCCAGGTTCAGCGACGCGCCATTGGAAATCGACAGGCTCTGGATGCGTTTGTCGCCGTTGAGTTCCGGATAGTGCGGGCAGTCCGCCGGAATGATTACATCGTCGGTCTCCACCGTCGGACGTACCAGCGACCAGTTCGCGTCATTGGCCCAGTCTGAATCCTCGGTTCCGGTCCACGTATTCACCTGTGGACCGGCGGCGACAAAGACCCAATTGAAATTGTTGTCGTCGTTGATCGAGTCGATCGCCGTAATCTGGTAACCCGGCCGCGCATCCGAGTTGGCTACCGTGACATTCGATACGCTGTGGGTGTGCGGTGGAGGAGACGCCTTCAGGTACCACGCGCCCGATTCCGATATCGAGTTCAGCGTGACGTTGGCCAGCGTCAGTGTCCCGTTTACCGTATTGGTTTTGCCGTCCTCGAAGTGAAGGGTTTTTAGTGCGTTCGTGCTTACCAGATCATAGAACGTGTTGTGGCCGCGGATCGTGGCTGTGTCAGTACCCGCAAATTCGACCGTGCTGTCGGACAACCCCAGGGTTGTGGCTTTGTTGTCCCAGTTCCCGTGCACCGTCAGAACCTGATTGCTGACGGCCAGAACGGCCGCGTTCGTGATCAGCACCGATCCGACCGTAGTATCGGTTACATCGTCCGAAATCAAGGTGTTTGCGAGCGGGCTCGGAGCATTCCCGTCCCCCTTGATCAGCAACAGACCCCGTCCCGCCCCGTCATCCTCGGTCTCCATGTAGATCGTACCGCAGCCGCCCCGGTTGCTGCCGTCAACGCCGCCAAAGGCCCGTATCGTGGCGTCCGCAAAATTCGAGAAGTCTGCCCCGTCGCCCTCGAGTACGAGCGAAATACGGCCGCCGCCGCCGGCCGCCGCCCCATTGTTGCCGTTTGCGGTGATCGTTCCGTTTCCCGCAATGGTTTCCGCCCGGATATAGACGCTGCCGCCGGGGGCGCTCCAACCGGAAGCATTCCCGCCATCGGCGCTGATGGTGCCGGAAATGTCGCTTGCGCCTTTGACATCCAGAATGGCCGCCCCGCCGCCGCGGGCGCCTTGCTGGCGGCTGGCCAGCCCCACGTTCGTCGGCGCCGTAATCGATCCGTAGGTGGGGAACGGTACAGGATGGCTATTGTGATGCCCGCTCAGGCCGCCATGGCTTCCCCAGGCGGGACTGTTGCGTCCTTTCGCATTCACGTTGATGTTGCCGGTGGCTTGCAGGGTGAAATTGCTGCCGACCGTAAGGTTCAGTTTGTACAACTCCGTCCCGGCATTCGCCAAATGGGTCATCGAACCGCCGCCGGCCACCAGCACATTGCCGTTTACGGTAAACATACCGCTGCCGGCCGTGTACGAACCGCCCGATTGCACGGTAAAATTGCCGGGTAAAGTGTAGCCGACATGCGTAATGTAATGAGCCTTGTCGCCGACGGTGATCGACGACGGGTTGAAAGTAGAATCGCTAAAGTAGCGCAGCGTGAAATTCGTATATGCAAAGTCGTCGGGCACGATAAAGGTTCCGCCCAGCAGCGTGATGCCGGAATTGAAGTTATTGGTGTCGAACGTTATGACCGAGTTGGTGAAGTCGACGGTTACATCGTCCGGTATACCGAGTATGCCGCGGCGCAGCAGTTCGATCGACGGTCCTGTCCAGTCCTGACCAGCGGGAATGGCGGTTGTGATACCGGCGGCTGTGCTGCGGTTGATGTTATCGATTGTAAGCACTCCGAATCCGCCTTCCTGGGCCTTGGATTCCATGTAGACGGTTCCCGCTGCGCCACGACTCGAATGATCTCCTCCGTATGCCGACACTGTGGCGTCTTCAAAATCGGAGAAGTCGGCCTCGTTTCCGGTCAGGATAATCGCGATTCTTCCACCGCCATTGCCGCCGGCGCCATCGGAGCCATTGGCCGTGATCGCCCCGTTGCCGGAAATGGTACCCGTACGCAGATAGACGCTTCCGCCGGCGGCGCCCCATCCCTGACCACCTAAGCTTGCATTGGCGTTGATCGTTCCGGACAAGACGCTTGATCCCGTAACCTCGATGATCACCGCTCCGCCGCCGGAGGAGTTTCCGCTCACGCCGCCGCTGCCAAGATTCGTGGGGGACATATACAAACCGTACGTGGGGCCGGATACATTGCCTCCATGGGTCGCGCCCCTGCCGCCGTGACTGCCGACACCGTGACCTTGTGTGGCGTTAAACCCCTTCCCCTCAACGTCAATTTTGCCCGTTGATTCAATATTCAGGCTGTCTTCGATATTCAGGACGATCTTGTATTTTTCCCCCGCACCCGTCGTGGAATTGGCCAGATGGGTCAGGGTTCCGCCGTCTTCGATGGTCAACGAGTTGATGTTGATCGTCGTGTTGTCGCGGATCGTCACGGTATGGCCATCCTTGATGACGACATCGTCCGACTCCGCTGGCACGTCGCCGGCCCATGTCGCATCGTCGTCCCAATAGCCGCTGCCGGCGCTGTCGAGCGCCCAGGCGGTTCCGCTGCACAATGTCGCCGCCACGGCGACGACCGAAAATACTAAGCTTCGCAGATGCTGATTCATCATTGTGCTTTCCTCAAATGTTGACGAGTTATAGTAATGATACATAGCTGTAGTTCATAACGGTATATTATTAAAAGCAAGCACATGAGTCAAGGTTTTTTCGTTTTTTAAATTTTTAATTTTGCCGTGACAGTGCCATCCCATGGAATGATTGAAGATGGAATAGTTCCTAAGTCGCAAATTGTTTGAGTAGATGAGTCAACATTTTTAGAGGTTTATAACATTTTGGCGGACAAGGTTTTCAGTGTTCATTGAAGTTTTGCCATAAGCATTTCGCAAAGGCGGAGTGTTTGTTTGCGGCGAAGCCATAATGCATCGCCAGATAGA
>PXCX01000004.1 GCA_003565195.1 PVC group bacterium
CCATGATCACCATCGTATCCGGGCTGCCGTACTCGGGAAAAACGTTAATGTTGCAAATGCTGACGGCGGGCAGCATGCCGGCTTTCGGAGATGACGACGCGTCCGAGCAAACGCCTGGCCCGCACCCGCCATCCGAACAAAACAGCGGGCCGCCTGGGGCCATCGACAAACGCTGGCTTGCGGCCGCCGAAGGTAAAGCATGTATCCTTGCACCAACCCTGCTTTTCACGCTGCCGGCAAGTCACGAATACCGGATTATCTTCATGCTGCGTCCGATGGATGCCATCCTTGATTCAATGGTCGCAAGTATGCAAGCCGGTGCGGACCGAAACCCGCCGCCGGAAATGGTCCGCTATCATTGGGAACGCATTTTGCATCGCGTCCAGCGCCTGCTTGAAGGTCCGCGCCAACTGGCGGTTTGCAAAGTCGATTACGACGAACTACAGGTCTCGCCGCTACTGGTTGCCCGTCAGGTTAACGCCTTTCTGGGACTGCGCCTGAATACGCAAGCCATGGCAAATGCGGTATCACGACGTGATCAGCGCCACACAAACGTGAACTGACCCAAAATTAATATCGCTGAGGCGCCGTTTGGCTAGTGCCATCGGATGATTTCCGAAGTCAGATCGATCCCGTGATGGTGTTGAACGCGTACACGCATCGATTGCATCAATGCCAGCACATCCGACGCGCAGGCGGACGGTTCACAAACGATCACGTTAGCATGTTCACGGCAAACCCGTGCACCCCCGATTTGCAAATCTTTACAGCCGGCCATCTCAAGTAACGCGCCTGCGGATCGATGGTCAGGATTCCGGAATACCGATCCAGCGGTTTTTTTTCCGCGCATCCAGCTACGGCGCACCGCGGAATCCTTGATTCGCTCGGATTCCCGCGAATCCGGCGGAGACAAAGGCTGAAGCCAAACACCGGTTATTACGCCCCGGGCATGTAGGTTTTTGCAATCACGATAACTGAAATCCAATTGTGTGCGTTCCAATGTCCAGCGCCGACCGCGCAGATCTATGCCGCACACCCGTATCACGCGATCGCCGATGCTCAATCCCCAGGCGCCGGCATTCCCTCGCACCGCCCCGCCAACGGTTCCCGGGATGCCGGCCAGAAATCCGAAACCGGAAACCCGACCTGAACGGCTCAAACCCGCCAACCGCGCCAACGGTGCGGCGGCTCCGGCAAAGACCGATCCATCTTCTTGGAGCGAAACGCGCCGGAAATCGACGCCGCCCAGCCGGATCACCACGCCACGCACACCCAGATCGCTGACCAGCAGGTTGCTGCCGCCCCCAAGCATATGCACCGGCAACTCATTCAAAGCTGCCCAATCCAGGACCGCCGTCAATTCCGGTTCCGATACCACCTGAACGGCGAGATCGGCAGCGCCCCCCACACCTAGGGTCGTTCGTGGCGCCAAAGGCCATGCCTGGGCAACCCGCGCAACCGGCAATCCGGTATAGTTCAGTAATCGTCGATACTGGACCGCCATTAGATCAGCCGCCGGCACGGGTTGCCGTCGCCATCTTTGTTTCAACTTGAAGCCGACATTCTCAACGCTGCCGGCTCCCACGATCAGGATCAGGTCGCCATACCGCGCCTCGACCTCAAGCCATTGCGCAACCTGCTCGAGGGATTCGGCCAGATATATACGGCGGCCAGGTTCATGCCGGAATCGGACATACAAATCGCCCGCGCTGCCGCCGATAAGCGGAGTTTCGGAAGCAGCATAAACCGGCAACAAGACCAACGGATCAGCGCCTTCGAACGCTTCCGGAAACGCATTGCCAAGGGCGCGGGTCCGTGTATAGCGATGCGGCTGAAAAACTGTCATCAGGCGAACAGGTTGCTCACCTAACGCCGTTTGCATTAAGGCGCCGATCTCAGTGGGATGATGCGCGTAATCAGAAATGATCCGGCACCCGTGGTGAGTGGCAATTGTTTCAAAACGGCGTCGCGGCCGATCAAGTTTGCCAAATCCGGTCATGGCGCTGTCAACCGGCACGCCGTTTTCGACAACGGCAGCCAAGGCGGCCAGTGCATTCAAGACGTTATGATTACCAGGCGCGGGCAAATCGATCTCGCCCACCGATTTACCGCGTACAGCAACGGCAAACCGGATCCGACCGGGTCCGGTTTCCGTGATCACGGCATGGTAATCCGCATCGTGATGAAATCCGAACGAGACGGTATTGAACCGTTCGGCAGCCAGCCGGGTTGCCGCGGGATCGTCACGACCGTAAATAAGACAGTTCCGGGTTCGCGCAATGAATTGCCGGAAACAAGCTTCGAATTCGTCACGATCCGCAAAATTCTCCATATGATCGAAATCAACATTGGTCACGACCGCGGTCCCGGCTTCGTATAGCGCCAGTGTCCCGTCGCTTTCATCTGCTTCAGCGACCATGATAGCCTCTTCACCTTCAGCGGCAGGCTGATTACCCAAGGCCGGGATCTCGCCGCCAATACAAAACCCGACTGGCCGCCCGACGGCACGGAACAGTTGGGCAATAAATCCGGTTGTCGTAGTTTTGCCATGCGTTCCGGCCACAACAATCGATCGGCGCGCGCGTAGTAGCGCCGGCAAGACAACGCCGCGCCGGAACAACGGGATACCGGCCGCGCGAACCGCCATCAATTCCGGATGATCTTCAGGCACGGCTGCACTACGAATCGCCCAGCGAATGACCGGCGTTATATGTGCCGGATCGTGACCGCGCGACACGTCGATGCCGCTATCCCGCAACAGTTGGGTCAATCCATTGGCATTCAGATCGCATCCCGAAACGGGCATCCCGCGCGCATGCAGGATCAGCGCTAAACCTGCCATCCCCACGCCTCCGACACCAAGCAAATGAACGCAACGTTCCGGATCATCGACCCATCCAAGCGCTTGATAATAATCCTCAAATAAACGCTTAATGTTCAATGACAACTTTCGATTCGATGGTTTGTTTACCCGGAAAGTTTCACAGTATTTTCAGTTTGGGTAAATCCTGGATATCGATGATACCGACGAGTCGGTGATCGCCGTCGATTACCGGCAGATCGTCGATCTTGCGCTGCTCGAATACTGCCAAAACGTCAACCGCCAACTGGTTGGCGTTGACCGTCAGGGGATCACGGGTCATAACTTCTGCGATAGGCCTTTGCATAATATCCGGATCGTCGGTCAACCGGCGCCTTAAATCGCCATCGGTGAAAACTCCCATCAATCGGTTGTCCGAATCGACGACGGCAACGGCACCGGCCTGTACCCGGGTCATGGCCAGTACGGCGTCTTTTACCAGGTCGCAACAATCGATCTTTGCCACGCGTTCGCCGCAACGCATGATATCACTGACGCGCAGCAGTAAACGGCGTCCGATCGCGCCGCCCGGATGCAAGCGCGCATAGTCTTCGCGTTGAAATCCTCGCGCTTCCAACAATGTCATGGCGAGTGCATCGCCGATCGCCAGGGTTGCAGTGGTACTCGCCGTTGGCGCCAAATTAAACGGACACGCTTCGGCCGGTACGGTTACAAAGATCATTCCGTCACTGAATTGCGCCAGCGGACCTTGCGCTTCCCCGGTCAACGCAATGACGTGGCAACCGCAACGCCGCGCATGCGGCAATAGGTTAAGAATTTCTTCGGATGCACCGCTGTAACTTAACGCCAGCAGCACATCGTTTTTGGCGAGGATACCGACATCGCCATGCAAGGCTTGAACCGGATTCAACACCACTGCGGGCGCGCCGGTACTGGAAAACGTCGCTGCAATTTTTTCGGCAATCGGAATGTTTTTGCCAACCCCGGTCAACACGATTTTGCCACCGCATTCTATACATTGCCGCAATCGCTCGATGGCGGCCGTGAATCCTGCATTCAGCAATGAACGGACATTCCGGATACCCTCCGCCTCAATATCAAGTATTTGGCGGCCCCTCGCCAGACAATCCATGAGTTACTCGCCTTTCTTCATTTACCTAAAATGTGACACCGATAAAAGCCGCCATCGTGGGACTACTCAAATCGAGAGCAATTTGGTTGGGCCCGATCTTGATCCGGGTCCGTTCGATCCATTCATAGC
>PXCX01000299.1 GCA_003565195.1 PVC group bacterium
ATGTCCCAAGGCGACTCGGCGCTGCCGCCGTTATCGGGCTGTCCATCGGGGGCAACGTAGTATTCCGTCGCCGTCGTCACCGCGCCCGCCAGCAGGACGATCGCCATCATTGCCATAATAGTTCGTATCGTGTTCATAGATTCTCCTTCTTCCCCCAAAACCTCTGTTTATGTCCATTTCGATTTACGACTACGGCGACGACTACGGATTACGGTAAGCGTCGATTCTCTAAATCGTCCTCCGTTGTCGTCGACGTAGTCGTCGCCGTAGTCGTAAACCGATTCACCTTTTCATACCTTTTTTCGAATCTTTTGTCACGTCCCCCACAAACTATTGGATGCGAATCAGGGCTTTCCCGTCTCCATCGAGTTGTTCAAGTTCGACACGCACTTGTTGCAATCCGTCCTGCGTTTCGGAGGACAATGTCTGCCAGGTCCTTTCACCGTCGCCGATTTCAATCTTTTCGGTATCCAACGCAAGCGTGAACGACACATTGGCCGTTATTTCAAAAACCCCTTTTTCGACACGGCGAAGGTTCACGAATGTGCTCTGGCGGACATGGTCGCCTACACCATATTCCCAAAGGCGGAATGCGCCATAGTCTTCGAAATCATTTTCGCTGACCGCACCGTCGAGCTGGAACAGATATCCACCGTCATCGTCCTTGCGCCCCAGGTAGTCGGCTCTCCAGAACTTGGTACCGGCTTCGTTTGAGGCAACCCAGTTTTTGTCCATCCCGCGACTCGGCCGGGTTTCGTTGACCGGGAGCCCCAGCGCGCATTCCACGATTTGCGCTTCACTGTCAACGTTCTTCACCCGCGCCAGATAAAAATCGGCGCCTCGCAACACCTTCAACACACTGCCGCGCCGATCGTGTTCAATACCGGTAAGCGTATAGGCTGTCATTCTGGACGGTTCGCGTGTGCCTATTTCGAAGACCTGTTCCGCCAGTTGCCCGCCCCGCGGCCAATCGGCGCTGTCCACGACCATCTGCCGGTTTAAATAATCGACCTCAATCACCTCGCCGGTGCGTTCGCGCAGATCCGGTTTGATAACGACATCGGCGGCCTCCAGCGCGGCGCCACCGGTCAGGCCGGCGAGTCGCAACCCGGACTCATCGGTGGAATAAAAGGCGAATTCACCGGATATCCGCAAATTCCCGACTTCGCGCATGCCGGCGGGACGTCCGTCCGTGAATATGATATCCCTGTGGCCGTTGACCGTTTCGACTTCCAGGGCAACCGCCTTGTAAGCATCGTCTTCATTATTCGGAATATGGATGAGACCGGTCTTTATGATAAACGGATTGCCGGCGTATGGTTCGATAACGGCCGGGAAAACCATGCCGCGCTGTTCATCGTGCGTGTGTTGCACGAACAGTCGATTCAAGGTATATCCCAGTTGGTGACATTTCCAGGGAGCATGCATTACCCGCGCGCCGCCCTGTCCCAAGACGTGCAACCGGGTATATTTACGTGGGCTATCGGCATTCCAGATGCCGCTCACCATACGCTGTTCATTGCCGCGCACGTCCTCGCGCGACATACGCCAGGTGGCTTGAACGGTATCCGGCGCATCGGCCGCGAACGACTCGTCAAGTCCCCGGAAAAGGCCGAGGTAACCACGTTCAGCGTCCGGTATATCGTCACCGGTTACCCGCCGCTCTAGATTGACATCCAGTTGGTCATCCACGGGACCATGGAACATATAGGTATGCTGCCGGCCACCTTCCACGCGCACAAAATCAACGATATAACTGTTGGCCGGAACAATGCCTTCCGTATTCAATTTCGCCCCCGGCGTCAATTGTGCGGGTTCGAGCGATTGGGAACCGGAGCCTTCATCGACATCGACCAGCGCCAACTGGCGACGGTAAAACGTAACATTATCCTGATGATTGTGCGGCGGCACGGCCTGGGCGGACATAAAACGCGCTCCCGGACCGTCGCTGATCGTATTGATCCATGAATGACCGAGCCATTGTTGACCGTCAACTTCAACGAGATTATGCGTCCGAGTATGACGGTCATGCGGTCTGGAGTAAGCGGGCCGTTGTCCGCCGTCGACCGTCATCGGGTACCCTTGCGCCATCAGTTGCAGATCGAGCGTATCGTTATGATGATGTCCCCATCCCTGACCGATACGCAGCATGGCGGCGCGTCGAAAGCGAAAGTCATCATGTTCGATGCCGGTTTCCAGAACGCCCATCCAATTGGGAAGCATCCGGGAGCGGTTTTCAAGCCAGGGAGCGCGTGTTACGCTCCGGGCCGCTTCTTCCACCTGCGCCCATTCCGCGTCGGTCTCATTCTCGCGCCCCGCATAGTGTGTCAGGATGAATGCAAAGTCCGGATCCCGCGTCCAGCGCCAGCCGCGACGCGCAAAGGGAAATATACCGTCGAACAAGTATTCGTACGACTTTTCCGGCCCGCCAACGCTACCCATCCTCGGCCAGTGCAAGCCCGCCATACGAATACGTAGAGGCCAATAGGTGGATTCGGTCACTTTAGGATAACGATCGCGGTCCCGAAAGTCGTATTGCGAGTCGCCACCCGAATCGACGTACCGCCCCAGAAGTTCCCCGTCGCCGGACGCTTCCTGCCCTTGAGCGTAGGAAGTCGAAGCAATGTAACCCCGGCCATCGCGATCGTGAGAGGTAATGATCAGGTCGTTCAAACCTGAAAGCGCATTCGGATAGATGAATGTCCGGCGGAAGAGCCAGTCCATCCATGGTCCTGTTACGCGATTGTCGTTTAGCGCCATAACCGGCGTCAGAATCCGCGTGGGTACGTTCGAAGAATACAATTGATACCGCAAGATTCGCTTGGCGACATCCTGCACCAGATAGACGTCAAGCAGCTCGATCAGATCTTCGGGGGTGTTGACCCAGGGGATGAACTCGCCAACGGACCGGGCCAGCTCCTGGTTGCCTTGGATCAGGTCGAACAGTTTGTCATAGGCTTCGATTGCGTCCAAATGCGGAATTCCGATCGGACGCATCTCACGCTGGCGGAACCGCATATCCCTGTCCCAGTCGGCCAGCACGCTGACCACCTTACTCAGCTCATGCCCCATATGACGCGCAGGCTGCTGATAGGCTAAGCGGATCAGCATCATGGCCGCATCACGTCCGGCCTGCGCATTGCCGGTTTTGTGATAATAATCGGCCAGCGAATTCATCATGCTCTGAAAGTTACTGTAATGCGCATTAACGGCATCGGCGACCAGCGTAAAGTTCCTTGCCCTGCCGTCCTCATCGTCTTCCGATGCGGGATAATAAAGACCTGCGCCATCATCCTTGTATGGATAAGGATCGGGCAACGGTCGCCCTTGGGCAAGATCATCGGTCGTGTACGTCAATCCCAGCTTGGCGTTGACGATCAGCACCGGTCCGATAAAGTGTCTGGAATGCCATCCGCGATGCAGCGGCGGCGGTCCCCATTGGCCGTGTTCCGCCTCGATTTCAGCGGGACTCTTGCCGTCGGCGCCAAACCTCACCTGTGGATGATAACCGCCACCGCCGAAGAACCCGCTCCGGCCCCGGCCATACGATCCGCTGGGCTGGGAGTTGATCGGCGGCAGCGAACGCCAGATAAAATCATCCAGCCAACGCCGTTTTTCGGTTTCACTTTCCAACGTTCTATATTCCGCATAGCCCAGTTCAACGTGTTCCGGGTCATGGGCGGCAAGAATGCTGTTCAAAATGCTCGTGACGCCAAAAGGCGCCCGGACGCCTTCTTCTTCCGCTCTGCGCCGAATCTCTTGAAGTTCCTCGGGGCTGGTAAGCGTCGTTTCCTGCTTGATCGCGCGGCGTTCGGCGCCGGCCAGCATATCATGCACGTCGATATTATGAACCAGAAGCGGCGGTTGACTGCCCCGGTCAACGCAAACACTCGCCCGGTATACGCGCGTTTCGGGCGCATGGAAGTATATTTCACTGACGGAATAAAACTGGTCGACATATCCAATCCGCTGACGGTAATGGTTTTCCGAACCGTCAACGCCGTCGTTGATTGTCAGGCGGATATACAACGGCAGGCGGAATTGTTGCAGATACTCGCCTTCCACCGCGCCG
>PXCX01000186.1 GCA_003565195.1 PVC group bacterium
CGGCGGCGCGCCGGCAGGCTGCGACAAATCACCGGACAGCAACAGCCCCACGGGGCCTGCTGTTGCCAGCGAGCGCACAAACTCTTCGTTTTCCTGCAAGATCTCGGGTGTGACGTATGATGTCAATCGAATTCGATAAGCCCGCGCCAGCGTCGGCAGCCTGTCATCCGCATCCTCAGCGCGCTTAATGCGCCATGCCAGCGTAAACGCGCTGTCAACCGCTTCCGGCCAATTCGGTTTCATGACCATCGGCTGACGGGTAGTCCAAAGAACTGCATTGCGGATCACCTGCTGAAATACAGCCTGCTGCTCCGGCGCCGGGGCTCCGGAAGCAATCGTAAACCCCATCCAAACAAATCTTCCCGCCAGGTAGTCGCCATGCACAATCGCCGCACGTTCACGCAGCGATTGGTCGCTTCGTTGCGCATCCCGTGCCACCCATGCGACCTCGGAATGTTGAAGGCAAACGCCGGCCACGCGTGTGCGGGGTTCGATAACGCGGGAAGTCAGCGGCCGGTCAAAACGCGTCAACGACAAAACGTGACCCGGTTCAATCCCCGTGGTCAATGGCGACCGGGCATCGAACACGACCGTCATGCAGGAATCCGTTTCATGATCCGCCGAAGACTGATCCAGTTCAATTCCGGCAACATGACGTAAAAGTCGGGGATCACGCCATTCGCCATTCTGATCGCGCGTTCCCGCAGCCCAACTCATAATCACGCCATTCCCTTGAGCGACAAAATCCTTGATGATCGCAATGTCGTTGTCACTAAGATTAGCGCCACCTGGCAGCACCAGCAAATTCATGTCGCGCAGTTCGGACGGCGACCGCAAGGTCACAATCCGTCGAACGGCAAACCCCTGCTTTAGCAAGACTTGCTGCCATTGGCGAATCAAACCTTCGGTAGCTTCCGGTTCGCCACCCGACCCAACTCCCCCAAGCAACGCGATGCGAACCGGACGTTGTCCCAGGCTATCGTGCTGGTCGCTGAACGGCCGCAACATCCGCCGGTACATCGAAGCGGTGGCGCCGTCATAAATGCTCACCACCATCTGATGGTATTGCCAAAGCGCCACGACCAGCACTACGACAACCAACAGAAAGAACGTAAACATCGTCATCCGTTTCCGTGAACGCGTTCCCGACATGGCTTACTCCCACTCCCATCCCGGTTTTTTCTCCATCAGATCCGCGGAGTCCACCGATGGTTCGCCCTGAGTCGTCAACCGTCTGAACACCGGTTTTGTATCGTTCCCGGTTGCACCCGTGGGTTGTACGGGTGGCGAAGGCTTTGCCGGCGGCGCCAGCGGGGATGCAGTCGGTTCCCCCGCCGATTCAGGCGCTTGACGCAAGGGTTCGGTACGTTCCGGAATATCTTCCGTATCCCCCGATCCAGCCTCGATGTCGCTTCGGCGACGGCGCGCCATCACATAAGCGCCCACCGCGAAAATCAGTGTCGCCAGCGTACTGACCAAAATCACTGTCGACAGTATACCTATCATGTTTCCCATGGTTTTCCTCTTGGTTGACAAATGTTGAGTCTAGCCTTCTCACGGCACGTCACGCTACCGATGGTTTTCGAACGATACACCGTAATTCTCACAACACGAATTGCCGGCCAATCGTACACCACCATGACCGGCAGATCGCGAACCAACATCATTCGGTTCGTCCCGTCCGTTGCAATTTCCCCCAAGTCATCCGGACTTGAAGCAACTCCTCAAGCGTCGCAATCACCTTGCATACATCGGTCACCACAACAAAATAGATTCGATACAAAATCGCATACGGCGTCAGCCGGAAATCTTCATCTTCCATTCCGATACAGAACATGGCGGCCACCAGATCGAGAACCGTCAATTGCCCCCACCAGAACACCACAAAAATTGTCATATCAAAAAAAATGACAACATACAAGAAATAGATTTGGGCGAAAATATTCATGGCCGGCCACAGCAACGCTTCGAATCCCATATACCAAAGCACGAAGGAATTGGCGAATCCGGCGCCGCGCCAAAGGTAGCGGCGGTGCTTGCGCAAAGCCTGTAAAATGCCGCGTGTCCAGCGGTAGCGTTGCCGGAAAAACGCCACGAAACTCTCCGGCGCCTCCGTGACAGCGATCGCAAAAGGTTCATACGCGATTTTCCAGCGTTTAACCAATATTTTGATCGTGATATCGCAATCCTCGGCAAATGTATCGCGATCATACCCACCGACATCTTCGAGAACCTGACGGCGAAAAACACCGATGGGTCCCGGAATAATATTGACCGTACTGAAATAGCCTTGACTGCGACGCACCATGTTCAAACCCTCAATATATTCGAGAGCCTGTAAACGCGTCAATAAATTCCGCCGGTTACCGACCTTCACATTGCCGGCCACGGCGCCGATGCGCGGATCGCGAAAATGCTGCACGGCATACAGCAGGGAGTCGGGCGCCAATCGGGAATCGGCATCGACACAAACCAACAATTCGCCGCGCGCGTAACCGATCCCGTGATTCAGCGCCTCGCCCTTGCCGCGGTTACGTTGACGTAATACCGTGACACCGATATGACCATGACGGCCGGCATAACGGCCGGCGCGCCGATAGGTATCGTCGCTCGATCCATCATCGACCACCACGATTTCCAGATCGGGATATTCCAGTTTCAAGAGCGATTCAATCGCCTTCTCAATCACCACGCCCTCGTTATAGCATGGAACGATCACGGACACGGACGGCAAATGGAGCGAAGTCGGATCGCGATGATAGCGTGCCCGCAGGTTCGGCATACGCACACGATCCAAATGATGAAGGTACGATATGTAGATTAATACGAAAAAACGGAAAATCAAAAGAACCAGAAAACTGAAAAGCAATACGAGGGAAAGGTTGACAAAGCCGGATGTTATGCGGTAGTTGGTTTGCAATACCGTCACATAGGAAATAAGAATGAACACCATCGCCAGCAGCAATAGCAAGAACAGAATCAATTTTCTAACCATGACCTCTCCTGGTTATGGTTGCGTTTCCGCTTCCGTGGCATAAGTGGGTAGAAACGACCGATCCAGATAGCCGACCGCCCGCAGATCGTCCGGGTGCCGGGCAAGCCAATCCTTCCGCGTCTCAAGGTCGTGCTCCGATCCGGAGGTCTTTGTCAACCGATCCATCATGCGGGCGATATCCCGTTGTTGCCGAGCTTCGAGCTGCGCGATTCGTTCCTGAACGAAAGGGTCGCCGGGACGCAACAAGGCTAGCGCTTTCATTTCGCGCAAGGCGGCACCGGGCCGGTCGATGTCCAGCAGTATATCAATCAACCGGCTTCGATCTGCCTCATCTTCGGGCGACTCGCTGATTCTGCGGCGCAGCCGGGCAATTTCAACCCGTCGCGAAGTCTCCAGCGAGTGCAGCATTTGTTGCACCCGTTGATCGTCCGGCGCCACCTCATATACGTTCTGGAGGCTATCGTACGCCGCCTCAACCTGATCGAAACGTAGTAATAGTTCCGATCGCAATATCCCGACATCCACCGGTTTGTAATTCATTTCCTGCAATTGCGCCAGTATCCGGTTGGCGCTTTCCGTATCGCCCATCCAGATTTTTACACGAACCGAGTCCATCATCACATCCCTGTGATGCGGTTGACGTTCGAGTATTTCTTGCAAGCGCCGTTGGGCCTCTTCAAGATTACCCAACGCCATCTCGGCACGAGCCAACTGATGCCAACCCTCCAAGTCATCCGGTTGCGATTCGAGATATCGTTTCCATTCACGCGCTGCGTCAGGCATACTGCCTCCCCAAGACAGCACGGCGGCATACTCTCGCCGCCATTCAGGCTTTGCGGTTTCCTCCAGCAACCGCAGGTATATGCGGGCGCTACGTTCGTAACTGCCCATCCGGGAACACACGCGTGCATACTCCAACACCTCATCGGGATCTTCCCAATCCAAGTCGCTTGCCATACGCATTCGGATTCGCAGCAACAAATGTTGTCTGGCCACGCCGTAGGCCATGTGGTCCGCCGGAATCAACAGTGCATGTTCGACCGCGTCCGTGTACCGTTCCTGGTCGA
>PXCX01000266.1 GCA_003565195.1 PVC group bacterium
ATGTAGCACATCTGGTAAATGTCGTCATGCACATGGACCTCGGTTAGAAACGGTTGGCTTTCAAAGTGCCGATGGATGACGCTGACCAGTTGTGCCGACCGGATGATCGATTCCAGAAAGGGTTGCAGTTTCATGGCGTTGAATGCCCAAACCGAAGGTTGGTTTCCCCGTCTACATGTTTTTCCGCGTTTGATCCAGATAGGAGGTGTCGGTCAGCAAGGCGCCCGTTCGGTCGACGCCCACCATGGCGTCCAAGAGATGCAGGTCGGCGACATTGCCGCGGTTGATCACCTCGATGGTGTTGCAGCCTGGACGCAGCCATGCCGGATCGAGGGCATAGCGCCGCCAGCCCTCCGCCGTTGCCTCCGGCGAAAGGGCGTGCCCGTTGAACCCCACGCCCAGTTTTGAATCCACGTCCGGTTGCGCCAATCCAGGTCCCTCCGGGATGCCGGTCTTCACCGACAGGGTCACGACCGGCGGCCGCTCCGCCGAGCCGGAGAAATCCTCGGCGACGTCGATGCGCACGACCCGATGCGCCTCCGGCGGCAGCGGTTGCGTCGCTTCCGGCGTCAGGGTCGGAATCTGAATGAAGGGTTCGTACGGATAGGCGCCGCCCGGGACCTTGCGCGTGCCGCGATTGCTGGCAAAATAGACCTTGTCCAGTCGGTTCAGGCTTTCCGGGTCGCCGATCTCGTGCCAGAATCGGCGATGCGGATTGAAGTTGTTGAACACATAGATGCCGTCGGCGCCGGCCTGCCAGGCGGTCGCCGCCCGTGCGCGGTAGCATTCGTCCGACGCGCGCAGTCGATCCTTGTGATGGCCGCCGCCGATGCGCGAATCGCTCAGTCCGGGATAGACGTGCACCCCGTAGCGGTGGCAGCGTTCGACGCTGTCGCGCCAGCTGCACTGCCGGAAATATCCGCTGGGGATGAACAGATCGATCAGACCCTCGCGCATCCAGGTTTCGATGTCCAGTCCGATCGTGGCGGCATAGTCCGGATCGTCCGGCGTGCGCGCGGCCACGACAAGCGGCCGGCCGCGTTGTTCGCCCTCGCGTTTCACCAACGCCGCAATCCGCCGCATCAAGTCGGACACTTTCGCGCGTTGCGCCTCGGTGACCGGTCGGCCCAGCGCGGTCGCCTTGAACAGCACCGGATGCCGGAAAAAGTCCAGTTCGATGCCGTCCACATCATAGTTCCGGCACACTTCCTCGATGCACGCCAGCGCCATCTCGCGCACCTTCTCATGATCGTAGTCCACCGCCGACCACTTGCGAAACGTGTCGACCTGGTCGAGGCGCCCCATCAGGCAGTCCGGGTTCTCGTGCTTGAAGCGGTTTGCGGCAACGATCGAATGGTTGCGGGCCGATCCGTCATGGGTGTCGTTCATGCGCATCGACCAGAACACCTCCATGCCGTTCGCATGTCCGAAGCGCACCACCTCGCGCAACGGGTCGGTGCCGCGTTCGATCAAGGCGTGCAGGACTTCCGGTTTGCCGTCCTCCGGCAGCGGCATCACGGAGCCGATCTTGGTATTGTGCTTGAACAGCCCGAAGCCGCTCGAGGTGCAATAGCTGATCGTATCGACCTGCGATCCGGCCAGCGGCGTCGTGCGGACGTTCAAAAAGTCCAAGGGATTTTCAAAGTTTGCAAGCGGCTGGCGGGCGTCGCCGCCGTCGCTGTTGAAAATGACCCGTCGTTGACGCTTCAGCATCGGGCGTTTTGCTTCAGAGTGCGTTGCCGGTTGTCTCATTGCTCCGAACCCTCGATATCCACAATCCACCAATGATGCTCATTGGTACGTGCTTCTTCGTAAGCGAGGTTGGATTGAATCAACAACCGTTTCGGACGATCCGGGTCATGGCGCCCGACGATTTCGTTCACCGAATAATTCACTCCCCAATTCCCCTCGTCGTTGAGAAAAAGGCCCTCGTCCCAGTTCATGCCGTCACGGGAAGTATAGAGCACGAAATTATTCGAACCTTCCCCACTCATCCCGCTGCGGCCGTGGATAAAATAAAAGTCACCGATTTTCTCGGATATCTGCGGATTGCGCAACCGTTTGGCGAAATGCGCCCGCTTGATTTCGGACCAGGTCTTGCCGCCATCCTCGCTGAGGACATAGGGGAGGTTATTCTCGTCCTCTCCCTGATAGGCGTAGACGATGATCCGTCCGTCGTCCAGCACCGTAGCGGTGCTATACCCCAGGTCGCTTCGATACCCCGAGATGCCCTGCAACTGTTCGAAAGGCAGGATGCTCTTCTGTCGAAACGACTCGCCGTTGTCCCCGGAGACCCACAGGCTGTAGCGGCGGTTGTGCTCGAGGTCCTCTTCCGCACGGGGCCGATCACCGATAAAGACAATGTACACCTTGTCGTCATGCACGAAAGAGGCGTCGTAGGTGATGGAGGTGTCTTCCAGCGTTAGATCGGGAGCGAACTCCCTGGGCTCGGACCATGTTTCACCGTGGTCATGGCTCAACAGATAGACCGGCGGCGCCCCGCGGCGCCAGTTGGGATTTTCGAACCGGATCATGACGGCGATCAGTGTCCCGTCGAGGGCCTTGACAACGGTCCCCGTCAACGCCGACCTGAATTCGCGCCCCTCGAAAACCTCCTTGGAATACGGCAATACCACTGGCTCGCCCCAGGCCTCGCCTCCATCGGTCGAACGCCGGTATTCGGTCCAGCCAATCACACTGTGGCCTCTTTTATTCGTAGGGTGCGTGTTGCTGTAAAAAGCCAGGATGTCCCCGTTGTCGCATTCCACGATGGAATTGCAACCGTGACCGGAACGTTCGATGCTTTCCCGGTCGACGAACATGATCCCCTGGTTTGGGATGTCGCCGGGGACAATCCTGAAACCGCGCCCCGACAGGTTGTCATCCGCCGCATTATTTGCAACCGCGCTTCCTGCCAGCACGAATGTCAACACCTTAAGACCCGCATCCTTCAAGATTCTTCTTTGCATTTTGGTCCCTCATGAGTTTATGTACAGGCATTATTCGCCGCCAACCACCAGCCGGCCGAATCGTTCGCGCACATGATAGGTGCCTTCGGTGGCCGTAAACCCGTAGGCGCCGGTCCGTTCGAAATCGCGAAATCGGGTCCGTCCCACCTGGATGAACCAGGGGTTGTCGGCCGTGGGCATGTCGCCCATCACGTTGTGGAGCGGATCGCCGCCGGACGCTTCGTCGAGCACCGGGATGGACACCCGCACCCGCCAGAAGTCCGCGCCGCGCTCGGTTTCGACGTCGGCCAGGGACCGCCAGTCGGTATTGACGCCGAACTCCCGGTCGGCGTCGACAAGCGCGCCCTCGGGGTTGACCTCGATTTGGTAATACGTGTGCAATGGGGTTTCCAGCAGAATGGCCACGCTGTCACCGCTCCAGACATCCCGGCTGACGAAGAGATTGTCCATGTCCGCGTCTTCGCAGCGAATGTCGAAAATCAGGTTGCCGTCGTCCCATTGCACGGTGAAGGTGGTCCGATGTTCCGGCGCTTCGCCGGTCCGGAGGTGCACCATGGCATAGGTTTCGGGTTCCTGTCCCGGCAGCGCCGCGACCGCCACCGGCGCCTCCAGACGGGCGGCAAACGCCTTCCGCTCGGCTTCAATTCTTTCCGACCCGTACGCCAGGGCCCGTGCCGCCAGGTCCTTGCCGGAAAGCTTGTCGGCGCCCGGCACGATTTCCCTGATCAAAAGTTCGATGCGTTTGCCGTGGATCGTTTCGCCGGCGGTTTCCCACGCCGCTACCAGCATTCGCAGGAACTCCGCCCCGCTTTCATTGTCCATCCCTCTCGACGCCATTTTCCCGCCGACACGCGCGCCCGTGCGGGCCTCGGCAAAATCGAAGGCCGCCTTCGTTTGTTCGGCAGCCGGACCATAGAACCGCGTATGATAGTCGTCCAGCAAGGCCTCGATGTCCTGGTCGGCGTCCCAGTAGAGCCGCCCCATCACGTAAAGATTCAAGTGCGTGCCGGCCGGGTAATCCCGGCGGTCGCGCAGTTCGTTGCGTTCCCCGAGCGAAACGCCCTTCAGCGTC
>PXCX01000091.1 GCA_003565195.1 PVC group bacterium
GATCTACGGTCGCACCGGTAAAAGCGCCGCGTGCATGCCCGAAAAGCTCGCTTTCCACCAGATTGTTAGACAATGCGCCACAATCGATCACGACAAAAGGCTGGTTGCTTCGCCGGCTGTTGGCGTGAATTGCTTCAGCCAGCAATTCTTTACCGGTCCCGGTTTCGCCTTCAATCAAAATCGCCGTATCCGTTGGGGCAAACGTTTCCAGAACGCGGAAAATCCGGCGCATGGCGATGCTTTGACCCAGTACTTGACCGAAATTATTATTTTGGCTCAGCTCAAATTGACGCGTATCGGGCAATGGATTAAACGATAGTCGTGTGTTCCCGATGCGAATATCCGCGCCTCGTGGTAAAAACGCTTCGCGGATACGGATACCCTGCAGGTATGTTCCGTTGGTACTGTCTAAATCGCGTAAAATATAGCCGGATTCGGTGTTCTCGATCTCGCAATGATTACGCGACAGAAAACGGTCCGGCAACACCAGATCGTTGCCTGAACCGGCACCAAGCGAATAGACCGGGCGATCCACGATGACTGCCTCGCCTTCGCGTTCACCGTTCAGAATGGCCAAACGCGATTTTTGCAGGATAAGTGAACGCGGTCCGTCGCGATCACTGATAACCATGGTAGGAGAACTGGATTCGGACATAGAAAAACCTGAATCAATTGGCTTCAGTAAAGTATGTACGACAGTACGCACTTTGTCAAGACAGATTGCTGTTCCAGGACTGCGGCGAAGAATCGCCGCAGTGTCATGTGTCGTGTGTCTTTGATTTGGCGCACGAAACCTGCCTTGAACGACTTCAAGGACCGAACGGCACCACATGCATGGCATGCGGCATGGACCAGACAGTTGGCCGTACATTCGATGACCGTTTCAGAATGGTATGTGCGCGTACCAGCGCGGTTTGCATGTCGGGCGCCGTTTCCATGCCGAGTGCATCGATCGCATCCGGCGGCATGCGGGTTACCAACAGGGTACGCGGCGCCTTCAATCGGGTTGACAACGCCGTCTGGCCGTTGACCTCCGGCGAGCACCGCAAGGCACGATACAATTCGCACAGGCTGCCAATCTTCAGCCAGTGACGGAATCGTTCGTTACCCAGCCCTTCGATGCACGGAGCTTCCAATATGATGCGTCCTTCCTCATGAACGGCGCGCGCGGCGTTGAACAACGCTTTATGGGCCTGAATCCATGTAGTTGCTTGCGCGGCGGACGCCACAACGCAATCGGCGCGCTGCGTCAAATCAATGCGTGCAAACTTTTCCACCATCCGACAGGCCGCCCGGTGCGCGGCGGTCATGCTTCCCGCGCACACCGCCACCAGGCGTCCCGCCGGATCCAGAACGGTATTGATAATCGCCGTGGGCGGATGCAAGCCGGCGCATGCCTGCAAGGCTTCCGCCACCGGATTGCCTGCAAGACAACCGGGTTGCACACACGGGTGGATTTGGTCGGATTCCGGATCAAGCGTCAGACTGTGCGTATAGGCAATCGTCGCACGATCGGCCAATCCCGGAACCAGCGATTTACGGCCGCCACCATATCCTGCATGATAGTGATACCCGGCCACACCAATAAGGATCAGACGCTTCGCCTCCACCGCCCGGCGGTTAAGCCGGACCGAATGACGACCCGCCGTGTAACCGACCGTAACCAAACCGTCGTCATTATCTGCATCGTGGCAATGAATCCGACCGGCAAACCGGCATGCGATTTCAATGCCCAGAATGGATTCGATTTCGGAAGCTGTCGGCGGCCGATGGATACCGGTGGCGATCACCATTTCGATATCCTTAGCTGAACATCCGTGGCGTTGCAAAAGCTCCAGCAGGATCGGGATCACCCGGTCCGCCGCTGTTTGCCTGGTATGATCGGAAACAACCAGGCACAATGATTCGCCGGGTTGGATGCGATCGACAAGGCTATGCGCATCGGTTTCATCATCCCAAAACGGATGTTCAAGCGCGTCCCCAATCGATTGATCGGTCAGCGTTTTCAGACCCGCGGCCGGTTCAAGCACACCCAACTGGTGAAACAAAGCATCTAGCGTTTGATTATATTTCACGTTACCGGACACATCCCGTCGACACCCGCAAACCGGTTAACCTCTTAATCGATTTCGCTTTTCTCGAGTTCGGCAACGCGAGCTTCAAGCTTTTTAATACGGTCACGGTATAAGCGATCGGTCTCCTCGACCGCGGCAAGAAGTAAACCGTTGATCTGATTTTGCTGCGACCACAAGCGATAGGTATAAAACTTCAATATCTTCCACAGCCCGCGTTTGAAAACCACTAACGGCCGGGCAAACCAGCGACGCCGTTCGTTGATGACGTAATCGTTGATATCGACCAAAACCGCATCACGCATGCATTCCAGGTATCGTTCCAGAAAGGTATCGTCGCCCCGCAGATTTTCAAGGTTATACCGTTCCGCCATGGCAATCCGGGCATCGTTATACGCGCCGGAAACACGCTTTTCGGCCACCGTCTCACGAATGCGCGCCATGATGGCCTCGCTATCGACACCATCGGCGCCGATCTCGAACAGCGTCTCACTGGACTGAGGATGATTATTGCCAGAATGCATGTCTCCGATTGTGCGATAAACGGCGTTTGAAGTCAACCCAAAGAACATCGTCGCTTGCCGATTTTTATTCAACGAAATATTCTGGTTGAGGAATCGGCATAAATTGATATGATGACTGCCACAGCAACTGAAGCGCAACAAAGCTTACCTGCGGGAGACTTAATCATGAAACGCAAAGGGTTTATCGATTTACAGTTCAACGGGTGGATGGGCACGGATTTTACGTCGCCCGGATTGAGCGTGGACGATGTGCGGCGGATTACACGCGAACAGACCGCTCGCGGTACGATTGCGTATTGCCCTACCGTTATCACGGGGGATGCGGAAATTTACCGCCAAAACCTGGGGATCCTGGCGGAAGCCATCAACGATAAGGAGATCGCTCCGCACCTTTTGGGGATTCACTTGGAAGGCCCGTTCATCTCACCGCGCCCCGGCGCTCGCGGAGCACATCCCGAAAAATTCATCCAGCCACCGTCTTGCGACGAATTCGATCGCTACCAGGAATGGGCCGGCGGAAACATCCGGATTTTGACGGTGGCACCCGAGGTGGAGGGCATAGAAACCTTGATACGGCATGCGACGTCACGTGGCGTGCTGGTTTCGCTGGGCCATCATTTGGCCGACGACAACGCCTTACAGCGCGCAGTGGATGCCGGCGCGCGATGCGGAACGCATATCGGCAACGGCATTCCAAACCAGATCGATCGCCATCATAACCCGCTGTGGTGGCAACTGGCGTGCGATGATATATACGGTTTTTTTATTACGGACGGGCACCATCTGCCGGCGCCAATGATAAAAGTTATGTTACGCGCCAAACAAATCGAACGTTTTATTGTGATCAGCGATGCATCACCACTTGCCGGCTTGCCGCCCGGTCACCATCAAACCTTTGGGCTCAATGTCACGATCAGCGATACCGGCCGCATTTATTCGACCGAATCACAGAGTCTGGCCGGATCACACGCGACAATGATCGAGTGCATGAACCATCTGGCGTCGCTGGAATTGCTGGACGAAGCCGGGCTATGGACCGTCGGTTTTGATAATCCGCTGCGCCTCCTGGATTTGCCAGACGAGCGAATGGCGAGCTTATCCGGTCCGGAACTGAGGTTCGACGGCAAACAGTTCACAATCATCTGAACGATACAAGGATTTGGCTGTTCCGGCCAAGTTTGCCGCGCGTTAATATCTTAGAATGAAGGAGCATCCATTATCGTGAAAAGTATTATCCAACGCCCTCTTTCCATGCGCCTTTACAGTATGGGGCCATTGATCCGGCAGCTTGTTTTATTGACCGGCCTGATTGTCAGCATGAGCGCAAGCCGGCTATCGGCCGCTGATTACGGTGCATCTTTGAAAGTCGGCACGCCTGGATTCGGTGGCGAATTGACGGTTGGCATCAATCAAAAAATCAACTTGCGCGCCGGCCTGAACTATTTTTTCTGGCGGATCAAGCCGGAAGAAGAACAGGACAACAGCGAGAACATCACGGTGGACGTAAATCTGACGAGCATTCCCGTTTTGCTGGACTGGCATCCGTTCAACAGCAATTTCCGTTTATCGCTGGGCTTGGCATGGAACGACAACAAGTTATCGGCCCGTGCCAAACCTGGTGATGAACTTGACTTCAACGATCGAGCGTACTGGGTGGAAGATTTTTACGCAGAAATAACTTTCAACCGCATCAGTCCCTATTTTGGGATTGGTTACGGTAACGCCGTCAGGCAAGACAGTCGCTGGACGCTTGCCTTGGATCTCGGCGCATTTTATCACGGCGCCCCCCAACTGGATGCCCGCGCAACCGCCATGCATCCAGGGCTGCAACCCGTGCTGGATCAAGATCTGGCAAGGGAAGTGGACGATATTGAAGACGACCTTGATTCATTCCGGTTTTATCCGGCATTGAGCGTTGGGCTGTCCTACCGTTTTTAAAAAAGCCGCTAATCAATCCAAACAAGGTGCTTTTACCGGAACCATTGGCACCGACAAAATCCACTCGTTCGCCCGATGCGATCCGAAGTTTAGCTTGGCGCAATATATCCTGGGCGCCGAAATCCAGACTGACGTCATGAAATTCGATCATCAAGAACGATCTTTAGTGCAGAAGAAAGTCATCCTCGAAGTCTTCCGGCTCAGTAAAAAAATCGCGATCATCCTCCGGAACCCCGGTATCCGGAGCGTCGAGCCAATCAAGATCATCAAAGCCCGGTTCCGCCTCCAATGGCGGTTCCTCCGGCTCAACTTCGTCAGGCCGGATTTCGGCCACCCGTGACGGTTCGAGCAAATCAACGAGTTGCTCATGCTCGAATCGGCGGGCATAATCACGGGCGGTTTGACGTTGCCGGTCGCGCATCGTCGCGATGGCGCCTGCTTTGATCAGCATCATCACCATTTCCTCATCCCCGTGAATGGCCGCATGATGCAAGGCTGTCCGGCCTTGTGCATCGAAGGCATTAACATTCGCCGACTTGGCCAGATGCGTCCGTACATCCAGCCGGTCATGGGCACGGGCAGCCGCCGGAAGAGAGCCATAGCGTACCGCTAAATCCAGATTTTCAACCGTCAGTTCCGGATCACTTTCGATCAAGTCCCATACTCGTTCCAGCAAAGCATCCGATTCCTGACGCCTGCCTTGGCGATAGTACACCATCGACAGGGTCATTAACGGATTGATCAACCCAGGATGATCCTCGCCGAGTTGAGATTCCAGTTGTCCCAAAATCTCTTCCGCCCGTCGTTCGGCTTGATCGTAATAATCGTCCGGCGCAACCGGCACACGTTTTGGAGATGCTGTTTCCCGATACCCGGCACATCCAGCCGCCATGACCAAGACGACTATGATCAGCAAGACCGGCCCGTTTCTGTTGTCTAATATTCCATCATGCATGCCTTTTCTCCTTTTCACGGCTGATGTCCCGACCGGGACATCCCGGACCCAACCCTTTCAGTCCCTGCATTAAAGCATATCCATCCCCTCTTGTAAACCGGTAAGCCTTATCGGCACTCTCAGTTTGAACACCGATCACTCCATGTCATCCGACCAGACATCATCAAACCGAACCTCCGCCGGTTGTGGCGGCATGGGTAAACCATTCGCTTTTGCGTCCCGCAATTCGCTGTCTGAATCAACGTCAAACCACCAATACCAATAGGCTGAATTCTCTCTTCCGTATTTCGACAAAATCCAGGGCGGCATACCGAACCGGTTCCAATACAGCAAACGCGTGGAATTACTGTTCCACAAAATAATATAAGGAACCGCATCAGTTATCCGACGGTCAACATCACGCACCAGAGCATGCCGTTCATCCACGTCAAAAATCGTTTTCTGTTTCTCTATAAGCGCGTCTACCCGGTCATCCTTGAAACCGGTGTAATTGTTTCCCCCGGCCCGTTCCGCCTCGCGCGAATGCCACATGCCCTCCGGATCCTTGAATACGCCGGCCGACCAAGCGGCCCACGTCATATCAAAGTTAAACTCATCCATGTCACGCGACCAGGAAGCCCAGTCCTTACGATCGATCGTCAAGGTGATACCGGCATCCCGCAAGGCTTCAGCATAAATTGCCAGGAACCGGTCCGCCATCACATCACGCGTCAAAAACCGGATACGCAGCGGCCGTCCGTCCTTCTCGCGCAAACCGGTCTCGGGATTGACATTCCAGCCGGCATCATCCAATAAGACGCGTGCCCGATCCGGATCGAATCGTAAGCGTTCAATCTCGTTGGGATGATCGTCGTTATACAAATCTTCATAATACGAGCGGTGCAGGAAATAGGCGTTATACATTAGGGTACGGTTAATCCGTTCGCGATTCAACAGATGCGCCAAAGCGCGCCGGACGCGCCCATCATCGAACGGAGACCGCCGCATATTCATGGCAAACCCTTGAAATCCGATAGGTTGCCGATTCGTTACTTCCTGTTTAACAATCCAATGATTATGGTAACTTTCGCCACGTGTCTCCTCGGCCCACACACGTGCGGTATAGACCGGGAACAAATCGAGATCTCCCTTAACGAACGCCTCTAAAGCCGTATCGCGCGAGCTGAAAAAGCGGAATAACAGCGTCTGGAAATTACCAACCCCCTGTTGACGCGGCGACTCGCGCTGCCACCAGTCGTCACGGCGTTCCAGCTCCACCGAACGTCCTTCACGGATGTCTCCCAGCCGATAAGGTCCGGAGACCACCGGAAACTCAAAGTGCAAGCGGTTAAAATCCTTGCCCTCAAAAGCGTGTTTGGGCAGGATACTGAATCCGCCGCATGCCAACAGATTACGCCAGTGTATTTCGTTAGCCGTAAACTCGATGGTATGCTCGTCGATCACGCGCGGAGGATCGAAGGTTTCCAGCGCCACCTTATGCACACCGGTAAGATTTTCGGGATCCATAATGGTGTCAAATGTCCAGCGCACATCATGCGCGGTAATCATGCGACCGTCACTCCAACGGGCGTCGGGATTCAATTCAAACGTAAATGTACGCAAATCATCGCTTACCCGCCAACGGCGCGCCAGCGCCGGCTCGTTTTCCAATGTAATCGGATGCCGTCCAAGCAAGGTCTCATACATCGCGCCAAACAGTTCCGCCGTAAATGTATTGTTATCCAGATAATAATTGAAGCTCTTGGGGTATTGCCCGGCAAAAATCCGGATACGTCCCCCGGGCACAGCATGCGGCGATGCCAGCGGATTCGGTGATTCACGCCATTCCGGACCCGGTTGCCATTCCCCGTCTCCCGCCGGAAGGGTTGCCGGGAGCATCACGCCGAGCGCGATGATCGTCGATAAAACCTGTTTTGATAACATAAAAAACTCCTTGCAATCCGGTTTGTTGCTTTCGACTGTACGAAAGCGCTGAAATATGCTTACATTATATCTCATGGAAACAATTCTAGCAAACCTGAAGTCGCCGACCGATCTTCAAGCCATGAACCCGGCCCAACTCAACCGGCTGGCGGACGAGGTCCGTGATCTGATCATTCGCACCGTAAGCAGTTGCGGCGGCCATCTGGCGGCCAATCTGGGTGTAGTCGATTTGACGCTGGCACTATTGAAGGTTTTTTCTCCGCCACGCGACCAGATTCTATGGGATGTATCCCACCAGAGTTACGCCTATAAAATCCTGACCGATCGCCGGGACCAATTCCCAACCTTACGACAACATCAGGGAATAAGTGGTTTCCTGCGCCGTTCCGAGAGTTCCTACGACGCGTTCGGCGCCGGCCATGCCGGCACCGCGTTATCCGCCGCCCTGGGTATGGCCACTGCGCGGGATCGCCGTTCCCGCCCCGGCGACGAGCATGTCGTCGCGGTGGTCGGCGACGGCGCTCTCGGTTGCGGGACCTCGTTTGAAGCATTGAATAATGTTGCCGGTACGGCGCGCCGTCTGATTGTGATTCTAAATGACAATGAAATGTCGATATCGGCCAATGTCGGCTCGATTTCACGTTATCTCGGCTATCTTCTGGCCAATCCCCGCTATAATCGCTGGAAAAGCTCAATGGAAAGTCTGGTTTCCCCAAGATTGCGTCCCAACTGGTTGCGCAGAGCTTATTACAGCGTTGAGGAAGCGATCAAGGGCCTGTTTTTACGCAGTGTCCTGTTTGAAGAATACGGCTTACGCTATGTCGGCCCGATAGACGGACATGATATCGGTAAAATGGTGGATGCACTGAACATTGCGCGCGATTATGATCGTCCGATCCTGCTACATGTCGCTACCATTAAAGGCCGTGGATATGCGCCGGCGGAATCGGCGCCGGAAGCCTGGCATGGCGCGGCACCGTTTGAAATCGGCACCGGGAAGGCAGTACAGCCCTCGGAACACCTGACACACTCCAAGGCGTTCGGTCAGACAGCTGAACAGTTGGCGGCCGATGACAGCCGGATCGTGGCGATCACGGCGGCCATGCCGGCAGGAACGGGATTAAGCGGCTTCGCCCAAACGTTTCCAGACCGTTTTTTCGATGTCGGCATAGCCGAGGAACACGCCGTGGTGTTTGCCGCCGGTTTAGCCGTTTCAGGTATGCGTCCGATTGTGCCTCTGTATTCAACATTTTCGCAACGTGTTGTCGATTATATCATGCACGACATCTGTCTGCAGGATCTGCCGGTGATCATCTGTCTGGATCGTGCCGGCGTGGTGGGCGATGATGGTCCAACCCATCACGGGATATACGATATCCCGCTTTTTGCCGCCATTCCGAACCTGATCATGGCACAACCCGCTGATGAACAGGAACTGCGGGACATGCTGACGGCCGCCGTTCAATGGAAAAGCCCGGTGATCATACGCTATCCGCGCGGCGGAAGCGGACGTTATACAATCCTTGACGCAGCCCGGCCATTAGCTCTGGGAAAGGCGGTCGTCATTGAAACAGGCGCCGATTTGACATTCTGGGCACTGGGCGACATGCTGCCGGTAGCGATTGAAACCGCGCGCCGGGTACAGGAATGCCGCCCGGATATCCGACCCACGATCGTTAACGCACGGTTCATCCGTCCCATTGACACGGATCTGCTGGCTTCCCAGGTCGCGCATACGCGGCTGTTTGTCACGTTCGAAAACGGTGCCGTAAACGGCGGTTTTGGAACGATCCTGCGCGATGCTCTGGAGTCCGTACAGCCGGTCAACACGCCACCCGTTATCCGTTTCGGCTGGCCACACCAGTTTATCGCCCACGGGAATACCGATTTGTTGCAGGAAGCGGCACAACTAACCCCCATTCCGATGGCCGAACGGATTCTCAACACGATCTCACGGATCGAGACGCCATCATCCCCTGCCCTCTGAACAGCCTGCAACCATTGTCATGCCTGAAACCAACAAAAAACATTGAATACATCAGCGCCGCGCATTGCCGTCGTGTGTATGAGAAGATATTCCCGCGTGCATCGCAATGCCATCCTGAAAAACCAAAAGGAGACTTTTTGAGTGAGCACAACACCTTCTAACGATCCTGTCGAATGGCTCAAGCAATTGGTTGCTTGTCCGAGCGTCAATCCGCGGGGCGGTCCGATCGACGCACCTCCGTTCGGCGAAGCCCGACTGAACAAAATGTTGGCCGATACACTGCAGCATTGGGGCGCGGACATAGAGTTCCAGGAACCCCTTCCCGGCCGGACCAATTTAATTGCCCGCTTTGCCGGCCGTGACACCGACCGCAGCCTGATGCTGGAATGTCACAGCGATACCGTATCAGTTGAGGGCATGACCATCGACCCGTTTATCCCTCGGATCCGCGATGGCCGACTTTACGGTCGCGGCGCAAGTGACACCAAGGGTGCCATGGCCGCGATGCTGGCCGCGTTGGCGGAGATTCTTGAAAACGGCGAAAAACCGCCGACCACCGTATATCTGGTCGCCTCTTGCAATGAGGAACAAGGCGCCACCGGTTCCCGCGCCCTAATGGAATCCGGGTTTCGCAGCGATGCAGCCATAGTCGGCGAACCGACCGGGCTGCGCATCGTCGATACGCACAAAGGCGCCGTCCGGTTTGAGTTGGACGTCATCGGCCGTGCCGCTCACAGTTCCGATCCCAGTCAGGGGATCAATGCCATCTCGCAAGCCGCGCAGATTATCCGCTGTATCGATGGTCCGCTGGCTGCCGAAATCGCGCATCACGGGCATCCACGACTTGGTCCCGCCGTGATTTCAGTGGGTGTTATCCGCGGCGGTTCACAGGTCAACGTCATTCCCGATCATTGCACGCTCGAAATCGACCGGCGTCTACTGCCGGGAGAAACCGCGGAGACGGCAACCGCGCAATTACGACAACATCTCGACGAAGTCGCGGCCGGCAATCCGCTATTGGAATATCAGCTCACCCAAACCCAGTATTATCCCGCCCTCGAAAGCGATCCACATTCGGCCTTCGGCGAAATGGTCCAAAAGACGGTTCGCACCATCACCGGCAATGCCGTCTTCGACGCCGCGCCCTGGGGATCGGATGCCGGCGCATTCCATGCCGCCGGCATCCCGGTTTTCGTGTTTGGTCCCGGCTCAATTCGTCAAGCTCATAGCGCCGATGAATTCATTGAATTGAACGCGGTCCATACCGCAGCCAAGGTTTACGCCGATCTTATTCGCCGGTTCCGTTAATGTTCGGAGCGCTAAGTGCGGGAACATCCCCAGCATCGTGAACCGGCAACATGCATCCTGCCTTGGACACGCGAAAAGGAATCACGAGCTTAAAAAACTTTTCCAATCATGACCATAAACTGCTGCTGTTCGCTTTCAATTTTCTGGTCGATTTCTCCAAAATATTCCCCGTGAAAATACTGTTTCTGCTTGCCGTCGGTCGAAATCGTATTCATTTCCAATCGGAGCGCAGCAAACCATTGGTTATCAAAATCCATACGCCCTTGCAGTGAGAAGAACGTCGCATCGCCGTCGCAATCCCCTTTGAGCGTTTTATCACGCAACAACCAATTGCCGTTATCCTCGGCACTGACACTCGGTGAATAACCCAACCGTGTATCGATTGTCAGGTTCTCCTTCAAACGATAGCTAGCGGCCACCTCCAAATAAGGCATCGAATACGTGACGTCATACTCTGAAACCGGGCCATCAACAATATCCGGTCTGGCGCCGGCCCACACCAGAGACGGGTAGGTTTGTACGAGATTGCTGACTTTGGCGTCAAATTGCTGCCAGGCATACCCGACACCAACCTTGAGCGATCCGCGTCGAGTTTGACGAAGCCGGTAACGAAGTCCAAAATCAAGCAGCATGGCATCCATTTCGGTGTCGCTTTCGGAATAAATATCCAGCGAGTTCGGCGAGAAGAAAATGCCCCAGTCGGAATCCTTGGTTTTGCCGGAATCGGATGTCAGGTTTTTCCCAAGGCTACCCAAGACTTGCCATCGGTCAGCAAAATCATAGGTTGCCGCGATCGACGCCATCGTAACATCCAGAGGGTATTCGAGTTTGCTGAGAGGAAAACGGAGTCTTTCAACGGTTCCATCCGCCAAAGCGACATTACCCCCTATGTCAAAGGTTGTCTCACCGCTCATTAAACCTACGCCGACAGCAATACGCAAACCTTCCGGAGCAGGTGCAAACTCAACGATCGCGGCTTTTTCCAGCGCTTCGTCGTCATGTGCAGACGCATCGGCTTCCGGCAAGACATCTACTTCGGCCAAACTCAGCGAAACGGATACCATCAGGGAAAAAACCAAATTGCATAAAAATTTATGAATTTTCATTTCATAATCTTTCATCGGTAAAACTTAAAGCACAAAAAAACAACTCAAAATTCAACACCACTCAGGCGCTTGACTCCACCTCCTTTCAACAGCGATCAACTGACCTCCCCGAAAAAAGGTGCGGCCCGGTCGACCAACGCTCGCTAATATGCTTGCAACCAACCTACCCTAAAAAAACATGGACGCTTATTAGCACGACGATCGTTTGATTGCAAGCCAATATTTTTTTGGGGGGGGGGGATTGGCCATCGTGCATGACGCCACTCTGAAGAACGTTTAATCAAGTCCATAAGGTTCAGGGGTTGCCCGTCTTACGGCAGATTCCGCAAACGGCTAAAAAACGGAAACATCATCCACACCACGAATCCGGCCCAGACCAGGATCAGCAACAGGATACGCAACGCGCGCCATGATGACAGCGCCTCCCGGCCTTGAGCGGTGGCGGACACCGTCGCGTTTTGCGCAGCGTGTGCGGTTTCCTGTTTGGCAATCGTGCTTTGGGGCTGCGTTCCCTTGACCAGTAACACGCGCCCGGAAGCAACGCGCTTGATTTCGCGTAGCGCTTCGGGCCAATCGGCCGGCCGATGCTCCGGCTGTTTCATCATCATGTGCGTCAATAGCTGGCTTATACCGATCGACAACCGGGGCTTGATATCGCGCGGATTGCGCAAGGCGCTCTCGCACTGGGCCCGCATAACCTCTTCATCTGAGAGATTATCAAACGGTAAACATCCGGTCACCATATGGTAGAGCGTTGCGCCCAACGAATAAATATCGGAACGACAATCCGCCGGATACCCTCCCACCTGTTCCGGCGCCATGAAATTCGGAGTCCCTTCAATATGGGTCTCCCTTTCGGCAACACCCGCTGCCAACGCATGACCCACTCTGGCCAATCCGAGATCGGAGACCTTAACCGCCTTCGTCTCGTTGTCAAACATGATATTATCGGGTTTAATATCGCGGTGCACGATTTCCGCCTT
This sequence comes from PVC group bacterium, assembly GCA_003565195.1. Lineage (GTDB taxonomy): Bacteria > Verrucomicrobiota > Kiritimatiellia > CAIKKV01 > PXCX01 > PXCX01. Next base: position 12,797 of record PXCX01000091.1, read on the forward strand.
GCGCCAGGCATCATCAAGCGCTTCCGCCACGCAGACCGCCACCTGAAGCGCTTCCTTCTGCGAAAACGCACCATGCGCACGCAACAACGAGCCGACAGTATTGCCGGCCACATATTCCATCACAATATAATGAACACCGTTTTCTGATCCCGTATCATATACTTGCACAATATTGGGATGTGACAATTTGGCCGCAGAGCGTGCCTCATCCATGAACCGACGGACTTCATCCGGGTCCGCGGCGAATTCCGAACGCAACACCTTGATGGCCACCATGCGCTCCAATGAGGTTTGATACGCTTTCCAGACAACCGCCATACCGCCAGCGCCCAGACATTCACGAATATCGAAACCACTGATGCTAATATTGGTTGCGGCGGTGCCAACCGGCCGATTTCGTTTTTTTGTCTCCATACCCATCCCAAATCGCTTGTTTTGCGAGTTATCATATCAATCTTCGGCAATTATTCAATCCTATCTTTTAAGGAGGGGTTCTTTCATCCGGGTTTCCTGCGAGCGACCCATCATGGTTTGGAGCATGGTTAATCCAGCCAGAATCATGGCAACCACAAAAAAAACGATGCTGGACGCCAGTTTTTCGTAGATCCAGCCGCCCGCGACCGAACCGGAAACCAAGCCGGCCGCAAGCACGGATTCATGGATCGCCATGCGGCGGGCACGATTCAGACTGCCGGCGGTCCCGTGAAAAAAACTGGATGCGTAACTCATCGCGTTACTAATCCCGAAAACGGCCAGCAACCCTGCCGCAGTAATCACCGAACCGGCCAGGCTGAGCGCTATCAGCGTAACCACGGCCACCCATTGAGCCGCCACCATCGGAATCCATTTATGATGCCAGGCATGTATGCGACCCAACAGGATAAACCCCGCGACATTCGCCAAACCGCGTACCGTAAATACCAATCCGATCATCGATTCCAGAGTATCCCATGTCTCCATGGCAACCAGGGGAAAGATTGCGGTAAGGGTCCCCATACCGAAAAACGAAGCGTATAACCCGATCCAAGCCGGAAACCGGAGCGGCGAACTGCTGTCCGTATCGCCGGGCAACGCATCGTGCGCGGCGCCGGTTCCGCGGTCAACGCCGATTCCAGGCAGGAAACGTGAGGCAACCGCCACAAACACACAAATAAACAGCATCAAACCGACCGCCAACATCAACGGATAACGCGGATCGACGGCACTTAACCAACCGCAAATGAACGGACTGATCACTGCACCGGAACACCACGACATATTATAGCGGCCGATCACGCGTCCCAAATGCGGGCCTTCAACGTTCGTCGATACCCATCCCATCAACGGGGGCCAGAACAAGCTCAACGCCAACCCGAAAATGGCATACAAGACCAGCAACATACAGTAGGTTTCCAGCCCCAGCATGGCCAGGACCGTCCCCGCCATAGTCGCTGTCGAACCCATAACCAAATAGCGCGGCAACACCCGGTTGAACCAGGGCCGGACCACCAGACAACCAAAAACATAGGTCAGCGACCAAATACCGGCCAGAGCACCGATCCGGGTGCCGCCGGCCGCCAGCACTAACCGGGCGTAAAGGACCATTCCCAGCGTCATTTGTCCCATGGTCACAGCCATAAAAAAGGCGGCGGGATAGATCACCGCCATTTTACCGGTGCCGGAAATATAATCTTGTATCGATAGTCTGATTGGTTTCATCAGGCAGCTTGTACCATATTGCGGTATACCGCGCAATGCGAATATCCACAAAATATTCAGGATGGCATATTTCCCGAAAAACTGCTATTATGGATGCTTACAGAAACAACAATTTAAATTTTGAATCAGGCTTCTGCCGGGTAAACTGGCATAGATTGCCTAGCCAGCTCCGCTGCAGTGTTCAGGGGTTCAGTTTTCAGAGTTCAGGACAATGGTTAAGGGCCTAAATGGAAAGGAATGTATGCATGAAACCCAGCGATGAGGAACTACGCCGTCGTTTAACTGAAGAACAATATCGGGTAACCCAACAGAACGGTACCGAACGCGCTTTCAGCGGCGACTATGACAAGCATTTCGAGCCCGGGATATACGTGGATGTAGTGTCCGGGACGCCTCTTTTCTGCAGCTTGGATAAATACGATTCGGGTTGCGGCTGGCCGGCATTCACGCGACCGATAGATAACGAGGCATTGACAGAGAAAGATGATCGGTCGCACGGAATGCTGCGTACCGAGATCCGCGGCGCACAAGCCGATTCTCATCTCGGCCACGTATTCGCCGATGGCCCGGCCGAAGCGGGTGGCTTACGTTATTGCATCAATTCAGCCGCCCTGCGATTCGTGCCTTTAGCTGATATGAAAGCAGAGGGATATGAAACCTATCTCGAACGATTTAGAGCCGCGGGCATTACCACGACGCGGCAGGGAAAAGTCGAAACCGTTATTCTAGCCGGTGGTTGTTTCTGGGGTGTACAGGAAATTTTACGATCCGTTGACGGCGTCATCGATACACGCGCGGGTTATTGCGGAGGCACTTTGCCGCAGGCAACGTATGAGGCGGTCAAACGAGGCGGCACCGGCCACGCTGAATCCGTCAAGGTAGTTTTTCTTCCCGCACAACTGCCGTTCCGGCGTTTGCTGACCGATTGGTTTTTCCGAATGCATGACCCAACAACACTTAACCGCCAGGGTAACGATATCGGCGATAGTTATCGAAGTGCCATTTTCTATCGCAACGAACATCAAAAAACCGAGGCATTGGCGGCGATACGCGAAGCCGAGCAAAGCGGCCGCTGGCCTGCGCCCATTGTCACCAAGGTGGAACCCGTCCGAAACTGGTCGGACGCAGAGGAGTATCATCAGGATTATTTGAGAAAAAACCCGGATGGATATACATGTCACTGGATACGTGATTAGCGGCCATATCGTTGGCTTGAGGGTACGGGGGATCGACATATCGCTGGCTTTCGTGTATCAGAATGTGCGCTAAGGCGGGCTTCGCCCGCAACCGAAGTGTGGTAGTATGTGAGTTCGTGAGTAAATGCTGGAGCCAAGCTTGATTTATGCGTTTCAATATGGCATCATCCGCTGCGTCCTATTTAAACGTCAAGCAACGATCCGGAGGGAAACATGATTGATACAGCCGACAAGAACGCCAAGCTCTGCGAGATATCCAGGCGTGTGCAGCGCCTGCTTGCGGACATCCCGATTACGGATATTCATACGCATACCTTCGATCCAGCCATGGGATCGCTATTGCTATGGGGAATCGACGAACTTCTGACGTACCACTACTTGATTGCAGAAGTGGCGCGCGCGCGGCCGGATTTGGACATGAGCGAGTTTCTCGCGATGCCCAAAGACAAACAGGCCGATGTAATCTGGATCGAATTATTCGTCAAACGCAGCCCGGTTTCGGAAGCCTGCCGCGGCGTGATTACGGTTATGGATCGTCTCGGTCTGAACACGGCCAGTGATAATTTAACCGAAGCACGTGACTATTTCAGCAACCAAAACATCGGCGACTACGTAGACACGGTCTGCCGTCTGTCGAACGTCAATGACATTACGATGACCAACGATCCGCTCGATCCCGAGGAATTCGTTTGCTGGGAGAAGGGATTCGATCGCGATCCGCGATTTCATGCCGCGCTACGGCTTGACAGCGCATTGATGCAATGGCCGGCCGGCGCGGCGCGCTTGCAAAAGCTTGGATACGACGTTTCGGGGCACCTTGACGCTTCCACGGGCGGCGAAATTCGCCGCTATCTTACGGATTGGATTAGTCGTCTCGACGCGCGCTATATGGCCATCAGTCTGCCGCCCACCTTCCGGTATCCGCAACCGGATGAAAGCATCACAACCTTGATTCAGGAAACCGTTTTACCGGTCGCGCGGGAAACCGGATTACCAGTTGCGATGATGATCGGCGTCAAGAAACTGACCAATCCGACGCTGCAACTCGCCGGCGATTCGGTCGGTAAAGCCGAGATCGAAACGGTCGAACGGCTGGCGCTTGATTACCCCGGCGTACGCTTCGCCATCAC
>PXCX01000037.1 GCA_003565195.1 PVC group bacterium
GCCCAGTCCTGCGCGTAACTGTGGACTTGCGAGAAAAACCCGGTCTGGCGTAAACGGTTTTCACTGCGTCTGATAAGGACTTCATCGAACCGGTCACCGGGCGCTATCGGTAATTCGCGCCGGATAACCTTATCGCGTGTTTTCCAATTACCGTGAAAATAGATCATGCGGATATGGGTCAAGTCGCCTTCCCGCACTTGAAAATGGATATCGATTACCGCTTCCTCGGGATCCGGCACCATCCGCGGTATCACGCGGGTACCGCGATATCCTTTAGCGGCATAGGCATGACTAATAGTATGCGCCGTTTCACGAATGCGATCCATGGCCGCCACATCACCGGGGCGAAGCGTAAAACGATCTTCGAGTTCCTCCGCATCCAACACTTCAGCACCCTCGATATAAAGGTTGCCCACCGTATAGCGTGCGCCTTCGGTAACCGTTGCCACGGCGCGCCGCCGTCCTCGGGCCGCGTCGCGTGAGCTGATCGGGCCCACCCGCGCATCCAGATAGCCGGCATCACGATAGTGGTCGCGCACAAGATCGGCGGCCATCTCTATCGATTCGGGATCATAAGGTCGCCGGCGAAACCAATTGATCGGATTCCACCATCGCGGCGCATGCATCACGCGCCGCAGTTGATAGTCGGAGAAAACGGTATTACCCTTAAAAACAATTTTTTGCAGGCGGATCCGCTCGTTTTCCTCAACCACCAGGCTTAGCATGCCCCGTCCGGGATCATCGGGATGCGGCCTGAGCTGCGCTTCGACCTCAGCATTGCGGTAGCGCCGATCAATCAATTCCATACGGACGCGCACAGCGGCCGCCGCTGCATCAGCTTCGGACAGGGCGTCGCCGACCCGTAAACCGGTCCATTCACGGTAATCGGAAACGCTGAAATCGCGAGCGCCGCTGATTTTGACCGGTTCCGCCAGGATAATCTTGGGTTCTACAACATAGAAAATCCGGATATCGTTATCCGACAACGGTTGCGCTTCAACCCTTACATCGGCAAACAGACCGGTTTCCAGCAAGGAGCGCACATCCCGGTTCACCGTTCCCCGATGTTCCTCCCATGCCATGCCGGGACGAAGACGGATACGCGTCATCATATGCCCGACGTCTACCGGCTGGTCGCCCACTGCTTCGATTGAGACATCGCGAATGGTGACACCCATCGTCGCAAGCACCGGCAAACCCAGCGCCAGCAGGACTGCCGCGCAGCGCACAAGCGTGGGTTTCACACGCCTGGAAAGCCTTCCGCGTGTAGCTGTTGCGGGAACCGTTAAACCGGCATGGCGATCGCGTATGGTGCCGCCCAGGATCACAACGCCACCGCCATAGCTGCGCCCTCCGCAACGGCATCAACCCCGTGTTCACGATTGGTGAATCGGGTGATCTCCTCGATGAAATTCAACCTGATATCGGCATTCACGGGGCCGTTACGATGCTTGGCGACATCCACAATCGCCAGGGTCGTATCTTCGCTGTCCTCGTCATCCGGATACCGGCAAGGCCGGCGCAACAACATCACGACATCGGCATCCTGCTCAATCGAACCGGATTCGCGCAAGTCCGACAGCTTGGGTTTACCGTGTTTGTCACGGGTTTCGGGCGATCGATTCAATTGGCTGAGAACCATAACCGGCACATGCAGTTCCTTGGCCATGGCCTTAAGCGAACTGGAAATGTATGATATTTCCCGTTCGCGTCCCAATCGCCGATATTCCTGGGCGTTCAGCAATTGCAAATAATCGATCACGATCAATTCGATATTGTGTTTCTTGCGCAACCGTCGCGCACGGGCACGCAGCTCGACAACATCAAGACCCGCGGTATCGTCAAGATATATCGGCGCTTTAGAAAGAAGATCCGCGGACTGCATCAGTTTGCCATGATCCTTGGTGGAAATATAGCCGCCGGTAATTTTATGCATCGATATTCCGGCGTGGCTGCAGACCATCCGCAACACGAGTTCCTCGGAAGACATTTCCAAACTGAAAATAGCGACCGGTCGCGCTTTATGGTCGGGATCATCGTACCCGCGGGCGACGTTTTCGGCGATATTCATGGCCAGCGAAGTTTTACCCATCGACGGCCGCGCGGCGAGCACAAGAATGTTCGACGGTCGCAATCCCATCAATACCCGGTCGATATCGCGGAATCCGCTGGCCAACCCGGCCAGACCACGGTTGGACAGAAACATTTTTTCAACATGGTCCATCGCCGACTTGACGGCGTCGGGCCATGGCATCGATTCGTGATGCTGGTTTTCGCTTAGATCATAAAACTTTTGTTCAATCCGTTCGAGGATCGCATCGGCCTGGTCATCCGATTGGCAACACAACTGTTCAGCCTCGCGGGCGCGTTCAATGATACGCCGCAAAAGATGACGCTGTCTTACGGTCTCGATATAAAACTCAGCATGGGCCGCCGTCGGTGTCTGGTCCACCAGCCGGTCCAGCGCCGCATGGCCACCGACGGACTCCAAACGCCCGGCACTTTGCAAGGCATCGGAAACCGTCAACAGGTCCACCGGCCGGCCGCGTGCATTGAGATCGCAAATGGTCGCGAAAATGATTCGATGGGCAGGAATATAAAACGATTCTTCGGTCAAATGCCGTTCCAGACACAAATCCAAAATCTTGCCGGCATCCAGCATGACCGATCCCAAGACCCCTTTTTCAGCTTCCTCACTGAATGGCGGGCCTCGACGTGGATCAGTTGCAGAAGTCTTGGAATGCGGACGCGGCTCGGGCATAGCGGCTATTCCTCGACAACCCAGATTTTTACAACAACCTCTCGTGAGGAGGGAGGGACCATGATCTTGACATCATAGACGCCCAGTTCCCGGATGGGCGTTGGCAGATGAATCCAGTTTTTATCGACGGTTTGCCCTTCACGCGCCACGACCTCAGCGATATCGGCGGGCGTCACCGAGCCATACAACCGTTCATTTTCGGCAACTTTAACCGCAATGGTATACGATTTATCCGTCAACGCGTCTGCCAACGCGTCCGCTGCTTGCTTCCTGGCAATCCCCTCGCGTTGGCGCTGTTCCTGTAAGCGGGCCAAACGGCGCCGCATGCCGGTCGTTACCGGAGCCGCTAGGCGCTTCGGAAACAGACAGTTGCGGGCATACCCTTCGGCGACCTTAACTACATCCCCTTCGGCCCCCAGATCGGCCACGTTATCCATCAATAATACTTCAACAGCCATCGGTGTTTCTCCCTGAACGCCTCAGCGCAACAATCCCATAACCCGCGCACGCCGGATAGCACGCGCCAAGCGCCGCTGTTGCAACGCTTTGGCGCCGGTCAGGCGCGCAGGCATAATTTTCCCGTACCCCGTCATACAACGACGCAACAGATCATAATCCTGGTAATCGATTTTTTTGACGTCTTCCAACACCTTGGTCCTTTTCCGTTCGGTTTTGGGGTGCCGTTTCCTTTTGTTCTGGATACTACCTCTTTTCATCGGTCTCCTTCGAGCTTTCGTTCATTGATTGATTCGTTCAAAACGGAAGATTATCGTCATCGGCGCTTACTTCGCCACCGGATTCACGATCGGGTGATGGCGGCAAAGCTTGATCGGGATCAGCGGCCCGGTTCGCGACCGGAGCCTGCGGCGATGGCGAGGCTGCACTTCGTGGTGCGGCAGCGGGGGTATCCGCCGGACTATCGCGATATTCACCGCGACGCGGCGATCCCAAAAACTGGGTTCGTTCGGCACGCACACGCAACTTGGTGAACTTCTGTCCATCCTTCTCCCATTGGTCCATCTGCAAACGACCTTCGACCAGCAAAGGCGAGCCTTTCGACAAGTATTCACAGCATGTTTCGGCCTGTCGATCCCATACTACCACATCCACAAAGCAAGTTTCCTCCCGGTCTTCACCGGATGGCGTGCGCGAACGGCGGTTGACCGCCAATCCCAGATCAGAGACCGCCGTTCCCGAAGGGGTATATCGCAGTTCGGGATCCCTTGTCAAATTCCCAATCAAAAAGACTTTATTCA
>PXCX01000073.1 GCA_003565195.1 PVC group bacterium
CCGGTAACTTTCACGAACTTTCCCGCTTTGTCGCTCTCCAACGCCCTGAAAATCAGTGTGCTCCAGTGTGTTGCGCAACGCTTCGCGCAATGCCGTTTCCGAAATCATTGACGTTCCTCCTATCGTTTTTTGCGGGACTGTGTCGGCACGGTCATGGGCGCGTACTTTAACAAACCGGATGCCGCCCGTCAATCATGAAGCGAACATGAAGCGGTTTTGCTGGTGTTAATTTTTTACTTGATTTTCACCACAAAACCGAATATAAATGAACTTTTTACGCGTACCTGTAGCTCAATTGGATAGAGCATCTGACTACGGATCAGAAGGTTGCAGGTTCGATTCCTGCCAGGTACGCCACTAACGCTGCACTTTGTTTGCAGGGTTCCGCCTATTTCATCATCTACGCTTACACAGCACTTAAGGACGAAACGGCAGTTAGTCGCTGCCGACCGGCTCATCCCTGCATCAATTTTTCACCGCCGGATTGCGCCCGATCGTCACCAGAAACTGGCCGCAATTCATGAAATTGGCAGCCTCCGTGTAAAAACCTCGATCCACTTCCACTCCGCGCCCATTTTTTGGTTGCAAGTTTGCAACCCGTCGCAAATATGCTATAAATACCGGCATTCCGCAAATTCACGGCATTGCAGGGAATGAAGTTTACGAGTAACGAATAAATGCATGTAACTGACTATCCTTTGTGGATGTTGCCCGTCGCCGCGCTGGGCGGTTTGAGTTTTTCATTTTTGGGCATAGGGTACCGGCTAGGACAGAACAAGAATATTCGGAGCGAACCGATTGGCGCAATTGCGGGACTTGCCGGAGTAACCTTGTTTCTGGTCGAGTCGGGTGCTTCATCAATTTTCAGCGTTCCGCCGGTTATCTGGTTAACAGCGATACTGATCGGCGTTTCTCAATTTCTGCTGGTCAAACTGGTTAAGGTTGCGTTGGATTACGGCCCGCTGTCGCCGTTATGGTGCGCAGTGTCGTTGCAGTTTGTTCCTATCGTGATCTTCTCCCATTTCGCGTTTCGCGAATTTTTGGGAGCTCTGCATTACGTGGGATTGATTGCGGCAACTGCCTGTGTCAGTCTTGGCGCTATCGCCAATAACAAGAACTCGAAACCGGTCTCCGCTGAATCGCGCGACAAACATGCCGTCGGCAAACGGAACCTGATGATCTATGGGGTTATTTTGATTGTGGTATTGCTGGGCAACAGCATTGCCGGCATGGCGGTCAAGTATCTCGGCATGACCAAAGCCATTGGAGACAAAACGCTCATGGATCAGTACGGAGGTCAGTATTTGTTTTGGTTCTACACCGCGTTTGCTCTTGCGCTATGGTCAAACGTAGCGCGGATAGGCAGGACATCGGTCAATGGCAATTGGCGTTATGCCTCTTTTTGCGGTCTTGTGTCGGGAGGCGGTTCCGTTGGAGGCATGTTGGCCCTAAGGGCCTGCGTGGCGATGCCGGCCGCCACCATGTTCACGATTGTCAGCATTATGTCCATACTCGGCGCGGCGGTTTTCGGGACGTTGCATTTCGGCGAAAAACGTTCGCCCGCCTGGTATGGAATGCTGGCGGCGGGTATTGCTACAGTCCTCCTTTTCAACGGAACAGAAATCCTTGAACGTGCCAACGCGGGCTTCGACCGCAACCCAAGTGACGCTTTAGTGACAGACACGAATGGCACTTGCTTAAGCTCATTGAACACAAAAAAGTGAAAGCTACGTGCCACAATGACGAAACACCCAAATACCCAAAAGAAAAAGAGATGAATAAACGATTTAATTTAAGTTTTGTAGTTGTGTTGTGTTTGGTTACGTTATCCACGAGGGGCGAAATCGTGAATCCTGCCGATGTTGATGTTTGGCAAACCCGGGCTGTTGACCACGCGCGCATATTGTCGCAGATAGAATGGATGCCGGTTGCGGACGGCATACCGGTTCGCGGTAGAGGAGAATTCAAGGCTGACACCACCTATACCGGGGTCCCCTATTCCAATGGAGGCTGGGATGGTCGCATGATTGGGTTTGATATACATCTCAAAACATTTCTTGCGGCCGTCGAAAACCCGAAGAGTGTTTTATACACAACGGATTTGCGTGGTCAGCGGCGCAATTCCGCTGCGTTTTATGGAACCGTATGCTCCGGCTTTACTTCATACGCGTTGCAGCTTGCAATGCAAATCGGAAGCAGCTGGCATGGCCCACATCATCGCGAAGGTATCGTGCCGGCGCAACCGCAATCGGCACAAGGAGTCCAGATAGGGGACGTCCTCTGGTTTAGCGGACATGTTGAAATCGTCACTCACGTCACAACCACACCTGATGGCACGGTGACTCACGTCCGCGTCGAGGACAGTTGGCCGCCCACCACGCGGACCAAGAATTATACGGACGCGCAATTCGATGCCTACCTCGCGCAACGCAGGGCAACTTTGTATCGCATTACGGATCACGATGCCTGGCGCGGCGAGAACCGTGCGGAACGGTTCCTTTTTCCGAACTATTCGATGGATGCGGCAACTGCGACTCTAAACCGGGTCTTGCTGCTTGACCTTGGAGACTGGGTTGCCTATCGCAAAAATCAGCCCGTAATCTTTAATGTTATGGATCGGGATAATAGTGGTGTCAAAGCGCTGGTCATCAAACGCGCGGGGGAGTTGATCGAGCAAATCACCTTGGATGGTCCCGGAATTGTCGAGCGGACGTTTACCCGCTCCGGCGATTATACGGCTCACTGCATCATGAAAGACGGAACATCCAGCCAGGCATGTGAATTTTCCGTTTGCGCAATCGACTCCCGACCTGTAACTGAACCCGTCGTTTTAGGCACACCTTGGGAGATCGAGTTTAGGGCGGAAAACATGAAAGTCATTCATGTGCGGATTTCGCTCGCGGGCGACCCGAATTATGCCGATCCGGTTGCGCCTTATTCTATATGGCTGAGCGATGAAAACCGCCGCCAGAGACGAGTGACTGTTCCCGCCGACGCCCTTTCCCGCGCGGGCACAATGAGCATTTTCGTCACTGGAGAAAACCGCTACGGCAGGTTGAGGAATCGTCATGTTATTAACGTGGTCAAACCCGAGTAACTGTTGAAAGTATCCGCATCATTATGATCGGATGACAAGCAGAATTTATGTAGATTGCACAACAAGCCGTACCATGCGGAAAAGGCCGGAGCAATGTCACAAAAGATTGCCGAACAAAACAAAAAAAACAAAATGGCATTGTGCGATTACCCGCATTCTGATACGATCCCTGCCAACGCAAGTGGCCTACCCACTTGACCGCAAGCTCCCTTGTTCAGGCAGGCGACCACAGGAGGGGCAAGCGAAGGGAATCCTTGATAAACCAATGCTCATGCAGGTGCAGACGAAATACAAAAATATTTTTGAAGCTAAAGACCCGCAAAAACGGCCGGTCATTTCCGGCAGATGGTTGCAACATTTCATTAAACTCCTAGCCAGCTTCGCTGAAAGTGTTCAGGGGTTCAGAGTTCAGTGTTCAGGCCGGATTTCCTGAACGCTGAACACCTGAACACTGAACGCTTTGGGCCGCAACAACTTAGTCAGACGCATGTGAAATGTTCGACTCATTTACTCAAACAATTCTCGAAGAAGGAGCTAGATACCAGTTTATTACCATTGATATGCTTGTTCGGCCTAGTATTCGGCCTCGTTTTCGGGATTCATTACCGGAAAGTAGGCTCTTGGCTTATAACCGCCGACTGAAAGCGACGCACACCACTTGCAGGCGCTGCAATTCTTCGCCGCTCGTGCCGCTGAAAACGGTACTGACTAACGCTTGCCACCTGAGATATTATCTCTCTGAAAGCAACCGAAACAAGCGAAGCTTACCACATCTATTATTGGGACACCATGAACTGAAAGGAATCCGGATATGTTCAAATTATGCAACAGTTCAGGTAGCCGCCCCAAAGCGGGCGGCTACCCGAATGAAATAGCTTGCGCCATAAATCATCCGTCAACAACATAATCTACCCCCC
>PXCX01000259.1 GCA_003565195.1 PVC group bacterium
GCTTGCATCACGCAAATTGACTATCAACTCGGCTTGCTCTTTGCGCGCATGCGGGAAATGGGGCTTCTGGAAAACACATGGATTGTCTTTACGACGGATCACGGTGACATGCTGGGCGATCATCATATGGCGGCAAAAACAACCTTTCTTGAAGGGTCTGCACACATTCCGCTGATCGTTCGGGCGCCTGCGGGAAAATGCCAAGACAACCCGTTGGCAGGCAAGCGCGTCGAGAGTTTGGTGAATCTTGCCGACATACTGCCAACGGTACTTAAGATTGCCGGAGCGCCGATTCCAGACGACCATGACGGTGTCGATCTGATGTCGCTGGTAAACGCGCCTGCAGAGCGCGATTTCTATGGTGCGTGTAGCAACTCTTTTTTCTGTATTATTCAGGGAGACTTTAAATATACCTGGGCTCATGCAGGTGGAGAGGAACTCTGTTTCAATCTTAAAAAAGATCCCCAGGAACAACACAACCTGGCGAATACCGCGGAAGCAAGGGATGTAGTAGAAGCGTTGCGGAACGAACTGACACAGCGCATGATAGCCTGCGGTAACCCGCTCATAGAGAACGGGCGGCTAAAGCCTGGCCCGTCCATTACGGGTCCGCGCGATGTCGTTAAGTGGCCTGGCTTTCACTCAACAGCGGTCGAAACAGACCTGCTGCACTGATTTGATGAAATACCGTATAATCCCGGATGATCAAGGCGACGGCTTCCCGCCGCGCCTGGTCCGCGTCAGCAAAAGGAGCGGCATGACAAAACGTCCAAACATTCTCTGGATATCGTTCGAAGATACGAACCCCTTCTATGGGTGCTACGGCGATTCCGTGGCGCGAACCCCCAATCTCGATCGACTTGCATCGCAAGGCTGTCGCTGGACCCGTTGTTTTTCGACGGCTGGCGTTTGTGCGCCCGCGCGCTCCGCCGTCATTACCGGGATGTATCCGATTTCCATCGGTACGCATCACATGCGGACCACGCACACGAATCGCGCCACGCCGGAAATGCCAACACCCTATTCCGCCGTTGTACCGCATTACGTAAAGTGTTTCAGCGAGTACTTGCGTGCGCAGGGTTACTTCTGCACGAACAACGCGAAGACGGATTACCAGTTTGAATCACCCTTGACAGCATGGGACGCTTGCGGCAGCAGTGCACACTGGCGGGACCGTCCCGATCCGGAGCAACCGTTCTTTGCGGTCTTCAATCCCACTCGAACGCATGAAAGCGGTATGTGGCCGGAGAAATGCCGGGAGCCTGCCTTCGATCCCGCTGACGTGCGGCTTCCGCCTTATTTCCCCGATACATTCAAGGTGCGGGAGACCATCGCACGGATGTACACTCACATAGAGCAAAGTGATCGCGAACTTGGCGATATCCTGCAACAACTTGAGGACGATGGTCTTGCCGACAATACCTATGTTTTCCACTGGTCCGACCACGGACCGCTTCCGCGCGGCAAACGCTGGCCATACGATTCCGGCATTCACGTGCCTCTGATCGCCCGTGGTCCCGGCATTGATGCCGGAATGGTGAAAGAAGATCTGGTCAGCACGATCGATCTCGGTCCGACTATGTTGTCCCTCGCAGGCGTTGACATTCCGACGCACATGCAGGGGCGGGCATTTCTCGGGCCGCAGACCGCGCAGCCGCGCGAATACGTCTATGCAACTCGGGACCGTTACGATGAAGCCTATGACATGATCCGCGCGGTGCGCGACAAACGCTGGAAGTACATCCGCAATATGCGCCCCGATCTTCCTTACCTGCTATGGATACCCTATCGGAACAGACATCCCATCGTGCAGGAAATGTGGCGGTTGCATCTGGCCGGAGAACTGAACGAGACGCAATCGCTTATGTTCCAATCACGGCCAACCGAAGAGCTTTACGATACGGATGCCGATCCATACGAGATCAACAACCTTGCGCGTAGTCCTGGATACGCAACCGAATTGAGGCGGTTACGCACCGCACTCGACGCATGGCTGCTGGAGGTGGGTGATTGGGGTGAGACGCCGGAAAGCGAGATGGTAAGGCAATGGTATCCCGACGGCAAACAACCCCAGACAGCAGCGCCGGTAGCAATCCCGATCTGTGCGGACCATTATGGGATGGACCCGGCAATCGGGGCCGCGCCGTTACGATCCCCCATGCTGATTCAGCTTCATTGCGCCACCCAGGGCGGTTCTATCGCGTATACTTTTGAGTCCGGCGATACGCCGCACTGGCGACTCTACACCCAACCACTGCGGATTGAGCCCGGCAAGACCTTTTTGAGAGCTAAAGCTATTCGAATCGGCTATCGGGAAAGCCAGGTTATGCAGATTCATTTCACAGCAACAGCCGAACCAAGCGTGCCGTGCGACGCTTGACAGGGCGCCTGAATGCAATCGTTCGCCGTAACCCGTGAGGCCGGCGGTTCAGCGAGGTTTTAAGCCCGGGATGGTTATCGGTTTGGGTTGCGCCTCGCGCGACGGTTCAATGCCCAGAATCGAGGCGACGGTGGCGTGCAAGCGGTCCATGCTGAAAGAGCCCAGGTCATGCCCCCCCAACCGGTCGGGATAACGCTGCAAAAAGGCCACCGTTACCATCTCCGGATTGGCATGCGGACAGTAACCATGCATGCCCAGTGGTCCCCCATGTTCGGCGGCCGCCACGGTTTCCTTCCTGATGGCATTGCTGAACGTGTATCCGCGCGGCAGGACGGCGACAATGTCGCCCGTCCGTTGCGAATGCCGGAACTGCCAGATTGCCGGAAGTTCATGTCTTTGGTAAACATCCATAAAATCATAACCTCGCAAGCGTTCCAGCAAGGTGTCCCGTTTGGCGGCATGTTGCTCGGCATCCTCAATCCGGTTCAGGAAGAAGTGGGTGATATTTGCGTTGCTTACCCGCCTTACCGGACTTCCGCGCGCCGGTAACCCGGCGCATAAGCGTGGATTAACCAAGGTATGGACTTGACTCATCCCGTGATCGCTTGTAATCAGCAAATAAAGTTCATCACCAGGTTCGCGGCGTTTTTGCCAAGCCGTCCGCAGATCCTGTTCGAATTCCGCCAACAACGTATCCGTGGCGCTCATTCGGCGCTCGGTTTCAGGTGCATCCGGACCGTAAGCGTGGCCGGTTCCGTCGGGACCGATAATCCATGCCATCAGCAGGCGTAACGGCGGTTGATCATCGTGATCTCGCCAAACGGTGGCGGCGCGCTCGAGACGTTGTTGATCGGTCAAATCGCGGTCGAACTGCTCTTCGAAATGGTACGCGGCATTGCGGCCGGCCTGGCGTTGCGACATCGGCCAGTCCAAGACCGCAGTGACCACTGCCTGTCGGGTGGCGGTTGTCCAAATCGGTTCGGCCTCCAGCAGCCAGGGTAAATTGGCGTACCCATAGGTGCGGTTGCGGCCAATATCGTGAAAAACATTGCCGGTAATGCCATGCCGATCGGCCGCAACACCAGTAGCCTGCGTGACATGCGATGGAAAGGTCAGGGTCGGAAACAACGGCATCAAGGCGGTTGTAAAGGCGCCTTCCGCCTGTAACCCGTCAAGAAACGGTGTCGCGGCCCGTTCCAGATAATCCGGACGTATCCCGTCAACACTGATCCAAACCAAAGAACGTACCGGGACCCGATCCGTGATCGTCGGTTCGGCCACAACGACCAAAACCAAGCGCCATAACATCAAACCGACCGCCGCAGACATGATGCCGGCGCTTACACGACCCAGTTTTCTTGAAAGGTTCAAGGGTGATTTTCGCTCCAACTGTTTCAAGGGTAACCTTCGCTTCGCCCCGTCACGCCATAGGCTTGGCGAAGGCGGATCGGTTGCTTTCAGACATCATATCAGGCACCGGAAGATATTTCAAACCTATTCGACAACAGGGCAAACGCATCTAATTTATCGTATTTGATCCTCTTTTTGGCGTGCTTTTGCTTTCGCATTGGTCTTTCGCGTGTCTTAGACAACCAAATCAGCGTAGCGTCAACACTGGGGTGTCGAAAA
>PXCX01000176.1 GCA_003565195.1 PVC group bacterium
CAGGCACCGTCTTTGAGGTCGATCGCCGGAATAATAGTCAATGGTTTCACATGGCTCCCTTGCTTGACGGCACTCCACGCACCCGGGGATCGCGTTCGCAGGCCATCCCGAAAGCGCGTGCCAAACCTTTAAATACGGATTCATAGGCATGATGCGGATCGTGACCGTAAAGCTGGGCCACGTGCAGGTTCAGCCGGGATTGGACCACGAAGGCCTGCAAGAACTCGCGGATCAGACCCAAATCGAAATCAAGGATTTTACGGCGTCGATTCGCCATATCCATCCGCAGAAAGGGTCTCCCGCCCAGATCGAGGGCGACCCGGCAGAGGGCATCATCCATCGGCATCAAGCACCAGCCATAACGGCGAATGCCGTGCCGATCGCCCAGAGCCTCGTCGACGGCATTTCCCAGGGTCAATCCCAAGTCTTCAACCGTGTGATGATAATCCACTGCCAGATCGCCGCCGGCCTTGATTTGCAAGTCGCATAAACTGTGTTTGGCAAACAATTCCAGCATATGATCCATGAATGCTAATCCCGTGCCAATCATCCCTTGGCCGGTGCCGTCAAGATTCAGTTTCAAACGGATATCGGTTTCGCGGGTTTGGCGCTTAATCTCGGCTTTTCGATTCGGTAGTTTCATAAAGTTCCATCCATAGCAATGCGGTATTTGTTTACGTACACATCCATGACTGCACCCACAGTGCGGTGACAATCCCGAGCATCATGCCCATGATAACTTCCAAGCGGGTATGCCCCAGGATTTCCACCAGTTTCTGTTCGGCAAACCGGTGTTCCTTGAACGCCACATCAATCATTTCGTTGAGCAGCGTCGCCTGCAAACCCGCCGCCCGCCGCACGGTTGAGGCATCAAACATTACAACCCCCGCAAACGCACAGGCCACCGCAAACAGAGGACTCCCGAACCCCGCCTCAATACCGGCCGAGACCGCCAACCCGCAGGCCATCGCCGAATGCTCGCTGGGCATCCCGCCGTTACGTACCAGACATTTGAAATTGAGGCGTCGGATTTGCACCGCTTCAATGAGCAGCTTGGTCGTCTGGGCAATCGTCCAAGAAAAAAACGCCGACCAGAACGTGGTATTATGCCAGAACTCCATATTTAAACCTTAATCTCGGAAACTACGCCGCGACATGTCGGGACAACGAATGTTCCCTCAATTTTACCCACGTTTGGCTGTTTTTTTAAACGCCCCCTGCATCTTCGGCCATCGCCTGGGATTGCAAACATAGTTCCGCCGCCTTGAACGCATGTTCCTGGGTCATCGCCGTTTCGCTACGGTCAAGACAATCCCGGATCAGTTGCCCGAAAAAGGGAAAACCAACCTTGCCTCGCAAATCCATCCGATGCTCGCCTTTGGCGTCGACCAGAATCAAATGTTCGCCCTTGCCTTCGGCGCCGATATCAACATATTTACGCAGTTCAATATAACCGTCGGTACCGATAATAAAAGTGCGCCCGTCGCCCCAGTTCCGCAGGCCATCAGGCGTAAACCAGTCGACCCGGAAATAGAATGACGCACCGTTATCGCCGACCAGGGCGGCTTCTCCGAAATCTTCCAACTCCGGGTAGACGGGATGGTTGTGATTGGCTACCCGGGCATAGCGGACCGTCGCGTCCCGACATCCGGCATAGTACATGAATTGCTCGCACTGATGACTCCCGATATCCGTCAGGATCCCCCCGTAGTTTTTCTTGCGGTAAAACCAGTCGGGCCGCTTAGCGGGATCGCCGAGCCGATGCGGTCCGAATCCGGTGACATGGATCACCTTGCCGACCGCCCCCTGCGCGATCAAATCGCCGGCCGCCACAGCGCATTCGACATGCAAACGTTCACTGAAGTAGACCATGTATTTACGCCCGGTTTCGGCGACAGTACGACGGGCCTGTTCGAGCTGGGCCAGCGAGGTAAAAGGTGTTTTGTCGGTAAAATAATCTTTGCCGGCTTGCATGACCCGAACACCCAAGGGACCCCGTTCACTAGGCACGGCGGCGGCGGCAACCAGCCGCACCTCGGGATCGTCAAGAATCTTTTCCAACGAGGACGCCACGCGTACCCCCGGATATTTCTCCTGGAATTGGCGGACTTTTTCGGCGTCCCGATCGTATACCCAACGTAATTCGGCGCCGGCTTCAACCAAACCATTGCATTGCCCGTTAATATGCCCATGGTCCAGGCCGGTTGCCGCAAACACGAATTCTCCGGGCGCGACGACCGGGCGCGACTTTCCTTTGGGTGCATAATTCATTCCATCCGCTCGACTCATGATAACCTCGCTCCTTAAGCATTTATGATTGCAGCAAAACAACATCCGGTGTTACCGACCAATCGCGTTGACCGGCCAGGACCGCCAGCCGATCGGCGCACTGCCGGCGCAACCCCTCCAGCAGACCCTCTGCCCGCCGTCGACGCCGCCCGTTGACCGGGACATCGGCCGCCAACGCGCTCGCCAGATGGAATCCACGCCGCAAACCGAGGGCGCCGGCTCCGGCAACAGCATCCCACAAGGGCGCCAGTCGGGCAAGCATGGTGGCCAGGCAGCGGTCCATCATCAGTGCCGTCCGTTCGGTTTCACGCAGGGCCAGTCTGGAACAATCCAGAATCCAGAACGGTTGCCCGCCATGAAACAACCAGGTTGCCGGCCGCACCAAACGGGTATCGAAAAACATCAGTAGGGTTACCGTTTCCGACGGTGCGCCGCATGCCGACAACGCGCGGCAAACCCGCGGCAACCATTCCGACGGCAACGCATCCGGGCGGCCCGTCTCTTCAATCCATTGCCAGGCCACCGCATACGCCAGTTCATGAATGTTGCGAGAGTCCAGACACGGACCGACGGCGCCCGCGGCCTCGATCCGCGCCGTTATCCGGGCGGCCAGACGATCGAGCGGTTCTCCTCCATCCCAACAGGTTGTCTCAAGCAGCATCATGGCCGTACCACCATATTCTGAATGGCGCTCAGAAACTGGTTGACATCCTTGAACCGACGATAAACCGAGGCGAACCGGACATAGGCAACTTCATCGATTTTTTCCAACCGTTCCATCACTTTTTCGCCAATGGCCTCACTGGAAACTTCCCGATCGTATTCGCTTTCGAGTTCCATCAAAATCGCGTCGACCATCGCCTCCATCTGCTCGGAGCTGACCGGACGCTTTTCGCAGGACCGCTGAACCCCGTTGAGCAATTTGGTGCGATCCAGATCTTCACGCCGGCCATCCCGTTTGACCACCCGTAAACGGGCGCGGATTACTTCTTCATAGGTGGTAAACCGATGGTCGCACTTGACGCACAACCGCCGGCGCCGGATGGCATCGCCATCGCGCGCCGTCCGGCTATCGGTTACCTTGTCTTCCATATGACCGCATCGCGGACAACGCATCTTTACTCACCATCCGTTTGGCTCAGGGATAAGTTACCAAGGGCTTCAGCCGCAACATTAGGCCATATACAGAATAATTTCAATCTTTATCGCACACCCGGGCTTCCTGTTGCGCATACCGTTCCAGCATGGCATTATAGGTTCGGTGTGCCTCTGGATCAGGATCGGCAGCCGTGCGTGGAGCAGATCCCTCCGGCAAAATATCAGCAAACCGAACAAACCGGTTGGCCGCAACACAACGGTATCCGTGAAAAGCACGGTAAGCGGCGCCAAGCGCCGCCGAATCGCGCTGGTCAATGACCGCCACCGGAACACCAAAAACATCGGCCAATCCGCGCAACATAACCGGATCCCGTGAGGCGCCGCCGGTCGCCAACAAACGTCGCGGACGCAGGCCAAGCCGGTCGCCATGAATACGCATCGCCATGAATTGCGATTCAACGACCGCACGCACCTCACCGTCATGATCAAATTCGGGTAGCGGCCGGTCTTGTGCATCAAAACGGAAACAACCGGGTTGTAATATCGGTGGCGTGATTTCAGGTTCGATAAAATACATCCCGATCCGCCCATGATTACCGGG
>PXCX01000051.1 GCA_003565195.1 PVC group bacterium
ACAGTGCCTGGGGATCCTGGGCGACTGGACGCAGTCACAAGGCCGAGAACCTGAATCATGTGACATTGCCCGAGCTGCGCCGGTTAGCCGCTGGCAAAGATCCGTTTTTCCTTTTTCTGCGGCACATGGATCCGCATTCGCCGTATCTGCCGCCGGCGCCGTTCGAACGCATGTTTTACGCCGGCAACGAATGCGATCCAAAAAACAAATCATTGGATCCGGTCTATAAATTCAAGCCGTTCGCCGATTATTTTCGCAGTTGGTTTCCCCCGGAATGTACCGATAAGGATTACATCATTGCTCAATACGACGGCGCTGTAGCTTATATGGATGCCTGCCTGTCGAATATTTTCCAGGAAATAGATGCGTTGGGCTTGATGGAGAATACCTTGATTGTGATTACCTCGGATCATGGCGAAACGTTATACGATCATGAATGCTGGTTCGATCATCACGGTCTGTACGACTGCACGCTGACCGTGCCGTTGGTTCTGATCCAGCCGGGACGTGTACCGGCCGGATGCCGTATCGCGGATATTTGCCGGATGCAGGATATGATGCCCACCATGTTAAACCTGATGGGGCTTCGCGCCCCTGGTCCCATGGACGGCCGCAGCCTGGCCCCGCTGATGCAGGGGCGACAGCGAAAACCGGAACCTGAATTCTACATTACAGAATGTACCTGGATGCGCAAACACGGCTGGCGTACCCCGGAATGGAAACTGATTCAGGCTCTTGAACCGGATATCCATTTCAAGCCGCCAATCGAATTATACAATCTAATTCAGGATCCGCAGGAAAATCATAACCTGGCGACCAAGGAACCGGCCACGGTACGCTGGTTGATTGACCGGATGGAAACCCATATTCGGCGGCGCGAAAAGGCGACCGGACGCCCCAACCCGATGACCACCAATCTAGACTGGCACGGCCAGGGATGCGGCCCGTTCACGTCCAGCGAGCAAGCCTATCAAACAATGCACATCGGCTCGGCAAAAGAGGCGGCCAAATTACAATCCAAACCGCCATTTTCAGGCATACTGCCGACCGGATCGGCAATCACAACATCCATCGGTCGTTCATCTTCGGACGGTTCAGGATAATCAAGTGTGTAATGTAACCCACGACTTTCATGACGCTGTTGAGCGCAACGGATAATCAATTCAGCGGCTGCGGCGATATTGCGCAATTCCAGAACATCCGCCGTCACGAGATAATTGAGATAATATTCGCGGATTTCGCGGCGCAGATTGCGTATCCGGCGGGCCGCCCGCGCGAGGCGGCGATTCGACCGCACAATCCCGACATAATCCCACATACAGGTACGGACTTCATTCCAGTTATGCTCGACAACGACCGCTTCATCGCTGGGAACGGCGGCGCCGAGTTCCCAATCGGGAATCGCGGGCCGGTCATCACGGCGCGCCGCGGCATGCGGTCCCAGGTTTTCGGCCATCACATGAGCACAGACTAATGCTTCGAGCAGCGAATTGCTGGCCAGCCGATTGGCGCCGTGCAAACCGGTAAAAGCCGTTTCCCCAACCGCCAACAAGCCGGGCAGCGCCGTCATGCCGTCGATACCGGCCGCAACCCCGCCACAGAAATAATGCGCGGCCGGAACCACCGGCACCAGATCCGTCGCCATATCGATACCATACCGTCGGCACGTATCGTAAATATTCGGAAACCGCCTCCGCAAAAACGTTTCCGAATGTTGGCGAATATCGAGATAGACACAAGGCACGCCGCGGGTTTTCATTTCGCGGTCAATCGCCCTCGCCACAATATCGCGCGGCGCCAAGTCCGCCCTCGTATCATAACGCTCCATAAAGGGCCGGCCATCGGAATCGACCAAACGGGCGCCTTCGCCGCGCACGGCTTCACTGATCAAAAACGATTTGGCCTGGGGATGATACAAACAAGTCGGATGAAACTGGATAAACTCCATGTTGACAATCGGCACCCCGGCGCGCCAGGCCATGGCCACCCCGTCAGCGGTGGCAATGTCGGGATTGGACGTATAAAGATAAACCTTGCCGCCGCCGCCGCTGGCACACACGGTATACGGCGCGCGTACCGCAAAAATGTCGTTGGCCTGCCGATCGAGAACATAAAGACCGACGCACCGGTTCTCTCCGCCGCTTCCCAGCCAGCCGGTTGTAATCAAATCAATCGCCATCGTATGTTCAAACAGCGTAATCGCCGGTTCATTCAGAACTCGCTTTAACAAAACCTGTTCGACTTCGCGACCGGTAATATCGCCCGCATGCAGGACACGCCGCCGCGAATGCCCGCCTTCCCGTCCCAAATCGTAACCGCGCGCATCGTTGCCTTCGCTAAACGACACACCCAGTTGTTCCAACTCGGCAATCCGTGCCGGCGCCGCGCCAACAATCGTGCGCACCACATCTTCATGACACAGACCGGCACCGGCTTCAAGCGTGTCCTGTACGTGCTGCTCAAAACTGTCGGCCGAGTCGATCACGCAGGCAATCCCGCCCTGGGCGAAATTGGTGTTGCTGTCGGCACGCTCTTTTTTGGTAATGACCACGACCCGACCATATTGCGCCAGGTGCAAGGCCGACAACAATCCGGCAATCCCGCTGCCAATCACCACAAAATCGCCGTCAATTATTCGAATGCTCATTGAACTTCCCAAACCGCGTCGTCTTGTTCGCTGAATTAGACCATCGATGTTTCCAGGACTTGCAGCAGGTATTGCCCGTAGTCGCTGTTCCCCAGCGTGGCGGCATTGTATCTGAGCTGATCGGCATCGATATATTCCATGCGATATGCCACTTCCTCCAGACACCCGATTTGCAGCCCTTGGCGATGCTCGATCGTCGCCACGAAATTGCCGGCTTCCAAAAGACTTTCCGGTGTACCGGCATCAAGCCATGCCATTCCACGCGTCAAAAGATTAACGCGTAACGCGTTCCTCGCCAGATACTCCAAATTGACATCGGTGATTTCCAGTTCGTTGCGGGCCGAGGGCCGCAAACCGCGGGCGATCTCGACAACCTCCGAATCGTAGCAGTATAGTCCCGGCACCGCGTAATGACTCTTGGGATCAGCGGGTTTCTCCTCAATCGAGACCGCTTGGCCATCCCGGTTGATCTCGACCACACCGTAACGCTGAGGATCCTGAACCGGATAACCAAAAATCGTGGCGCCCTGTTTGTGGCTGAGCGTTATCCTCAGAAATTCAGTGTCGCCGTAAAACAGGTTGTCGCCCAGGATAAGGCATACCGGATCGTTGCCGATAAAATCCGCACCGATCAAAAACACTTGGGCAATGCCCCGCGGTTCCGCCTGTTCCGCATAGCTAAACCGTACCCCGATCGTATGCCCGTCGCCCAGCAATTCACGGATGCGCGGTAAATCCGTGGGCGTCGACACTATCAGGATATCCCGGATACCGCCCAACATCAAGGTCGAAATAGGATAGTAGATCATGGGCTTGTTGTATATCGGCAACAACTGCTTGCTGGTCGCCAGGGTTACCGGATGCAACCTTGTGCCGGCACCGCCGGCCAGCACAATTCCCTTCCAGCCCATAACGCGTTCTCTTCTCACAAACGCCTCCTTTTTGTCCCGCCGCAATCCATCAAAACCGTCAGAACGTTTTCCTGCCGGTTGCTTCACAACGCATCATATCAGCCCACCGCGATAATTCAATGAATTTTTGCAGCTTGTATTCCAGCCGATTTTTTGTATTGTTTCCTTTTTCAAGATCAAAAGGCAAAAGAAAAATGCAGACCATTTGCTGGAAAGACTATCAACTGTCACGCATGATGCTTGGAACCGTTCAATTCGGCATGACTTACTGTATCGCGAATACCGCCGGTCAACCATCCTACGATGACATACTGGCCATGGTGGCGACCGCGCTTGACGGCGGGGTCAACGGTTTCGATACCGCCGCGGCCTATGGCGACAGCGAGATCGTGCTGGGCCAGGCATTACGAGAACTTCACGCTCTCGAACAAGTTCTGGTGGTAACCAAAGTTAAAGCGTTGCCGCCGTCCTGCGCCGACAACCCGCAAATCGCCGAAAAAACCATTCGCGAATCCGTCGATGCATCCCGTCTCCGCCTCGGCATGGACCGGCTGCCGCTAGTACTGTTTCATCGCGAGCAGGATGGGCGTTATCTCTACGTCCTCGAAAAATTGGCCGCTGAGGGTCAGATTCGCCATGTCGGCATCTCTGGCGGCAATCACCCCGGCCCGATCGGCGACTGGGTCGCCGCCGGCCGTGTTTCGGCACTGCAGTTGCCTGCCAACCTGCTGGACCGGCGCCATGCCCGCAGCGGAATTTTCGAAGCCTGCAAAAGCAAGGGCATTGCGGTGTTTATTCGCAGTGTCTACCTTCAAGGCCTGTTGTTGATGCCTGAATCGGCGATCCCCGCATCGCTCGACGGTGTAATTCCGGTGCGCCGCCGTCTGGTTGCGTTGGCGGATCAGGCCGGCATTGGAATGGCCGAACTGGCCGTACGCTATATGCTGGCACAACCTGGAGTTACCAGCGTGCTAACAGGCGTGGAAACCATTGGGCAGTTACGCGAAAACCTGGCGTTCTTCGATCGCGGCCCGCTGCCAGCCAGCTTGATGGAAACCGTCGCCGAGGCCATACCTAACCTGCCCGACACCGTACTGACGCCGTCCACCTGGCCCAACGCCTGGCCGCAGCATTAAGTTTGAACCATTTTGGCTATCCCTGGCGCATTACGCTTCTGCAAAAAAGTACCGTCTTCTCTCGATCGCCAGCACCAACGTTGCAACCATCTTGCACGATTCAAGGACAATTGCTGCAAACCACCAAGGCATTCATGGTGGAGCGGAGGAGATTCGAACTCCCGGCCCCCACGTTGCGAACGTGGTGCTCTGCCAACTGAGCTACCGCCCCGTCTAAAGGCTCATAATTAAATCAAATTATCACCATTTGTAAAGCCAAATCGTGGAGCCCACCGGCCGCAATCAAAGCCATCGACTGGAAACGCCGCATAAATAATCTCCGGTTTTTTTCCGTCAATCAAAGATTGAACATTGGTGACAATATGGATATACTGTTGGTTAACGAAGGTTACCCGTGGACCGGCCTGCTCTGTCCGCCAGCGGTCAGGTGACGGCGCGCAGTTGGAAGCCAAGCTGACGCTTGCTTCGTTGACGTCAAACGTACGACATGACAATAGCCGATGAATACCTGTTTGGAAAACAACTCTGGGACGGATCGCGGCAACGCGTTTCGGCAAAGACTGGAATCAAATCTAGCTGAAGCCCGTACTTTTCTTCATGAAGAATTGTGGGATATGGATTTGCGCCCCTTGCCCCGCTTAAAGGCCGCCTTCATCTCGTTGCTCCGGATCGTCAGCATCGTGATTCGAGGATTTATCGCCGATAAATGCACCATGCAGGCGGGTACCCTGACGTATTTGACGCTGATGGCTTTGGTTCCCGTTCTGGTCCTGATGTTTTCGATCTCGCAAGGCATGGGAATTCAGGAACGCTTGATGGAAAGTCTGGGACTGCAACGGCGCGCCACCATTGCAGAAAACCGGACGGATCCCGGTGATCCGGTTGAAGTCGAGCGGCCATTTGAAATCATCGAGGATCTTTGGCTGGCGGATATGCCGGAACAAATCGCCAATATCGTCATCACGGTATTTTCGGTGGTCGAACGCACCAATGTTCGCGCCCTGGGACTTATCGGTTTGCTTTTTTTGATCTGGACCGTCATCCGGGTCATGGGCAAAGTCGAAAGATCTTTCAACAGCATTTGGGGAGTTCATAAATCGCGATCATTCGCTCAACGTGTTTCCGGTTACATCAGCATCCTGGTTGTGGTTCCGATCCTGATTCTGAGCGCTACCAGTATCAATGCGTTTCTTTCATCGGACCGGGCGCT
Organism: PVC group bacterium; assembly: GCA_003565195.1. Classification (GTDB taxonomy): domain Bacteria; phylum Verrucomicrobiota; class Kiritimatiellia; order CAIKKV01; family PXCX01; genus PXCX01. The sequence goes on from PXCX01000051.1 coordinate 5,905, forward strand.
TGACTTGGTGAAAGACCATTTCGGCGGGTTCCTGGTTGTTTACGAGTTCGCGATTCGTGGCGCCATGTTCGGCGTCATTGTTCTGGGCTTTGTGTTCCTGCTGATGTTCATGCCCAATACGCGGGTCCGTATTTTCCCGGCGCTGATCGGCGGCACTGTCACAGCGCTGGCATGGTTCAGCTTACAGGCACTCTATTTTATGGCCCAAAGCGGAGTGACCATGTACAACGCCATCTACGGAACGTTTGCCGCGCTACCTTTTTTTCTAGTCTGGTTAAACACCAGTTGGTTGATTGTGTTGTTCGGCGCCGAGATTACGTTCGCGGTCCAAAACCATCGAACCTATCGGCTGGAACACCGGGCAGCCCAGGCCACGCCGGCCACTTTGACCGCACTGGGACTGCTGATCATGTTCCAGATCGTCCGGCAATCCATGAAGGACGATAAACCGTGGACCGTCGATTCACTGATTGAACGGCATCATATTTCGGTGCGCCTGGTCAGCGATGTCCTGCGTACCTTATGCGCGCATGGTTTGGCAAGGGAATTAGCCGATCCACCCGACAGTTACCTGCCGGGACGTGATCCTTCGCGGATCACGGTCGAAGACGTTGAAAACGCATTTCGCGGCGAACCGAAACCCCAGATGGTGCAACTGCTGGAGGAATCGGTGCCCGCCCTCGAAAAATGGAATCGGGACTATCGCCATAAGACCGCAAGTCCCCCGGAAGGAACGACCCTGCGCAAACTGGTGGACTCCCACTAGAAATCCGCAGGCGCTATTCTGCGCGCATCAGAACTCGCGTTCCGTCGGGAATCCGGCGTTCATCGGCAAGATCCCCGGGAATCACGGTTTCATCCGGCAAAAGGTAAAAGGTATCGGGCGCATCCCAGCGCGGACCGCTGATAGCAAACGCCGGACGTTTTGTGGTCACCATGCCTCCGACACGATAACCAATCCAGACACGGGTGTCTACGGGTAGCTTCCTGGCGTCCTTCTCAGAGAGGGTATCGCCACCAACCAGACGGCCATCAGTCAAAAAATACAGGGTACACGGTCGATTCCATTTGGACCCGGCTAAGGACACGGGAGTCTTGCCGTCACGGCCAAGGACAAGCGGCATGGCCGGATGCGGGCCGCGACCAGCGGGATAAGATCGAGACGGCGGGAAAAGCGCCGCCGCCAGCTCGGCATCCGCCTGTATCAGGCGTCCGGCGCGCACATCCGGATCGAACAACGGACGTCGCCGCAAGCCAAGCCGCCGTCGTACATCGTCGCGCGCGAATTGCATGCCGCAACGTTTGCGACCACGATGGTCGCGAGAATGCCAGCGATTCGGGGCGCCGTAAGCTACCATCGAGTGCGTCAGTACGCGATGATCCGGAACAGAGTATATCCGGCGTAACTTTTTCAATAAAGCGGCCAAGGCATGATACTGCGGGTCTTCAATATCCCGGTCATGATAACCGGCAACTTCAATCCCAATCGAGATACGGTCCAGGTTTGTATGGCCGTCCCACATGCTGCGACCGCAATGATAGGCGACACGATGCCGATCGACAATCCGGAATACTTGGCCGGTTTCGTCAACCAGATAATGCGCTTCACCGCGTCGCTGAAGTTTCTGCAAAGCGCTCGACGACGCGGCTTCGGTCGTATGCAAAACGATATACCGCGTTTCTTCGCGAAGAGCCCGTTCGGGATTTCGCGGGCTCACCCAGGCATCCGACACGGTCAGCGCCTCGGCAAAAACCGGCAACAACCAGACCCACCGCACAACCCCGCGTACCCGGATTCGGCGGCTGAAAAAAAGGCCGCTATGCGCGATTATGGCTATTATGCGCGTCATCTCATGGATTGCCCTCAACCTCAAAGGAGTAACCTCCGCCCGCCCGCCTGCCGCTAACAAACAAACTGCTTTGCCGAATATCATATCAATTCAAGTCATAAATTCAAGCACGGACGTGAACTGTTAGCGGGTATCCAGCAGAAGGACAGGCGCGCCGGTCAAGTCAAGGGAACTTTCACTGTTGGAATTGGCCAGCGCACCATCCGTCAGGCGCACGACGCGTTGCCATGTCACCGGCGGGCGGTAGGTTTGTGGCGTCGGATGCGCATACAACAACCAGTGGCGGCGGTCATCCTCGGCGAAGATGAAGGCATGCACTCCGGACGGCGTGGACGGGCGCCGCACAAATACCGTTTCACCAAGATTATCGACAAACGTTTGCACAGCATGATAGGCCGGGCGGGGTCGCCAGACGGCGGGATCGGGGTCAATCAGTCCATAGCCGTGTGCGGCGAGCTGCCACCAGTAAACCCGGTCAACCATGCCGGAACAGAGGGTGATCAGAAGGTAGCGCAACAGGTAGCGGGCCGCCTGTTCTTCGCTGACGTTGGTGTCAACTGTCTGGCCGGAATACAGATAGGGCGAGCAGACCGGGGAATGAATGCCGGTGCCCTGTAAGGGCCAGTTGACTTCCGAGACGATCAGTCGGTCGCCGCATTGCGGGGTAATGCGCGCGAGCGCCCGGAAAAGGATCGCTTTTTGGAGTGTGCTGAACCGGCCCTGAAAATTTTCGGGTGCGCCGCGCCGGTCGACATACAGGTGTTGCGACATCGCGTCGAAGCGTACGCCTTGCGGTCTTGCTCCAAGAAAGCCAATGGTTTGGTACGGTTCAAAATCAATTGTTGCCGGTCCGTACCATGACAAGTGCGGGTACCGCTTTGGCAGCTCGATACAGGCCTGCAACCAGTTGCTGTAGTCGCCAAAATCCCAAAACCCCCATTTGACTCGGTTGACGGCATGTCCGATCTCAACGCCATCGATCAGGGGCGCGACGTTATCGAGCAGTTTAACGGCAAAGTCATGCCACGCGGAGGGATTCAATACGGCGCGACGGTCCTGCACCAGCGCAAGGGTGACTGCATGCCCGGCATTGGCCAGCATCTGGATCGCTTCGAGACAATCGGCGGCGCCAGCTGGTCCTGCATGGTAGCAGGCGCGGATCAAGACCGGAATAGGGCCGAGGGCCTGCAAGTATTCGCTTTCACGTTGCCGGGTATTGGGGTGCATGCTAACCGCAACGCCAATCCGGTTTTTAAGTTTCACCGGCTGCTGCCAGGCCTCGCGTTGCAACTGCCGGTATGCATGGTAGAGCGGGCGGACTGCGGTAATGCAGGCGCCTGCGATGCGTAGTCCGTCTGACTTGGTACGCAAACGGCGGCGGTCGCGACTGTTCCATGCGCTGATGGCCTGGGCGCTGTATTCGTCCCAAATCCACAGGTTGCGCGGTGACGGGTAGACGGGTGTATCCGGTTCACGCCGGATACGCAGGGGATGCCGCAATCCGCGGGTCAGGGTATGCCAAGCGAACAGAATGCGGTAGAGATACTCCCAGCGCCGGAAAGCATGCGGGCGGGCATGGTCAAAATACATTTCATGCAGGATACGGCGGAAATCCGACGGCAGGCACAGACGTGAAATATCTCGCGCGATACGCCGCAGGGTTAAACGTTGTCGGCGGGCGCGGTTGAGATCGACCAACAGCACATGTGCATGCGCAAGCGTGTTGCAAGACAGCAGCAGGTTCTGGTTGCCAAGATCGTAATGCAGCCAGCCGGCCTGATGCAGTTTGCGGACGGTATCCGCCACCGCCTGTAGCAGGGTGATGAGCGCCTGGGACGAAGGGTTTTCGCGATAGATACGGTTCAGGGCCTCGCGCATCGAAACGAGATCCGGCACGTAGGCAGTGATCAAATAACTTTCGCGCATCCAAGAGCCTTGCCTGCGTTCCAGCAGCGCTACCGGTGGCGGGGTGGGTACGCCGGCGGATTCAAGCGCGATGGCGGCTTCCCATGCACGCCGGGCCTTGCTGTTACGCAAGGCGAACCGGCGCAACAGCCCGGCCGGGGGCGGAAAACATTTTACCATCAAATCATGACCGGCCTGCTTGGTTGGAAGTTGGCAACGGATCAGACGGTTGCGACTCTCCTGCAAAACCGTTCCCTGCGGCAGCCACTGTTCCAGGCGGGCGAGTGTTTCAAGCCGCTCCGGCCGATGCCATGCCTGCGCCACTTCTCCTTCATACGGTCCGATTTTCACAAGGCAAAGCTTTCCGGGATAAGCGGTTGGATATCGAAGAAAAGGGTGCCAAATCTAAGCGGCAATGTCAAGGAGCGTGTCGGTTGTCGCGTGTCGGGGCGCCGCTGCGCGTTTGCAGCCGTTCTTGACATCGCCAATCCGATTTGGCACTCTCTTTCAGGTGCGAGCGCATCTTCAGACCGGTTTTAAAACGGGTTTAGCGGTTGTCCAGCGTGCCGCCTCACGGAGACATGAAATCACGGGTAGCCGTAGACATACGGACAAAATCCGCGCACCGAGCAAGAGGCAGTATGACATGTCCAATCCCGTAATCGAAACCTTATCCCCGAGGCGCCGGCTGGATCTTTCGGACGCGTGGATCTTCCGGCGGGCACGTGTCCGGCGACGGTGGCTGTGTGGTACGGATGTGTCAGGGGGTGAAACGGTATCGCTACCACATTGCTGGAACCGTACGGATACATTTCAAACGGGTGTCATCTATTACCGCGGTTATGGCGCATACCGCAGAACGTTTGTTTGCCCCGAACAAATGCGTAACGGCCAGACCTGGCTGTGTTCAGAAGGTTTTTTCGGCATCAGCGAATTCTGGGTGAATGGACACCGGATCGGGCGCGCGAGCGGGCAGTACCTTGGTGTCCGACTGCCGGTTGGTCGCTACTTGCGGCCCGGCACGGAAAACCATATCGGTTGTCGGCTGACGAATCGTTGCGGGCGGCGTGAATTACCGGGGATCCGTGATCCGGACTTCCTGTTGTATGGAGGTCTGGCCGGCAGGGTTTGGCTGGAACGAACCGAAGACTGTCATTTGGATGACCGTGATCTCCATATTGTTGCGGTTGGCGGCACGAGTCCGCGCGTCGAGGCACGGGCCAAGATCGTTAATTCCGGCCCAACCAACAAGACGGTCTCGGTGCTTTGGACTCTCGCCACAACCGATGGCAGCGTGCTTGCCGCGCAAAAGAGTCGTCCACAGGTTGTTTCGGCAGGATTCGATGTGACCGTAGACAGTAAGTTTTCCGCTGAAGCTGTACATCCCTGGTCCGTGACAACCCCGCATCTGTATCAAATGCAGGCGACACTCCTGCTTGATGACCAGCCTGCGGATTGCGCCACGCGCAAAATCGGTTTCCGCACCGCGGAATTCCGACCGCGCGAAGGTTTTTTCCTAAACGGTGAACGGTTGCCGTTAATCGGGTGCAACCGTCATGAAAGCATGCCGGGATGCGGGAATGCGCTGTCTGTCGAGCAGCACAGGACCGATGCCGCCGCCATTCGTGAAATCGGCATGAACTTTGTGCGTCTTTCGCATTATCCTCAAAGCCCTGCATTTTTGGACGCCTGCGACGAATTGGGTATTCTGGTTTATGCCGAACTGGCAAGCTGGAAGAGTGTGCGTGGCGGATCATGGTTGCAAAAAGCGTTGCGACAGTTTGACGGCATGATCCGGCGCGATCGTCATCATCCATCCGTAATTCTGTGGGGCATGGGAAATGAAGGCCGACACCGCGGGGCATTCATCAAGCTGCGTTCACTCGCAAAAAAACTTGATGCAACCCGGCCGGTTATCTACGCGGAAAACCACTTGTATCGCGCCCGCCGTAAAAAAACGGTCGGCCTGCCGGATGTATGGGGCTGTAATTATGAGCTGAACTCCTTGGAAGAAGGACGCGATGCATCCCGATTAAGTTGTGTTGTGGTCAGTGAATGTTCCAATGCGCCCCATGCGCGGCGTGGCGATCTTGAGGCCGAACGGCAGCAAATTGACCAGTTAGCGGCAGATCTGACGCGTATCGAACCCGTCCCGTTTACGGCGGGCTTCGCGATCTGGTGCCTTAGCGATTACGCGACGCTGCGCAAAGCGCGTTATCTGCGCCATTGCGGCGTAGTCGATGCTTGGCGCGAACCGAAACTTACCGCATTCTGGCTGCGAGCGCGTTACAGTCGTGAACCATTCATCAAACTTGCCGCAGACTGGCAACCCGAGAGTGGCGCCATCGGGGACCCGCGGCGAGTTGATCTTTTTATGAATGTCGGGGAAACTGAAATCCGGATCAACAACCGACCCATTCAGATTGTTTATGGCCGTGGACACCATGTTCTCCAGCTTCCGTTTGAACCCGGACGGTTGGAGGCGACTGGATTGAATGCGGGAAATACGGGGGATACCATCGAATCTTTCGGTCCGGCAACCCGGCTGAAATTGAGCGCTTTGGATGGTGTCCCCGCCGTACTGCGTCTCGAGGTGCTCGACAGCGCCGGACGGCTTGTTCGCAACTGGCATGGCGATGCCGACTTACGGGTGCGCGGCGGCGCCCGCGCGTTTCCATACAGCACGGGAAAGATACTTGTGGCTGCCGGCACCGCCCGTATACCGGTCTTTGTTGAAGCCACTTCTTGCGCAAGCGAATGGCAGGTATCGGCCGGCGGCCTGGCCCCGGCAACACTGTCGGTTTCTGATCCGGAAGAAACCTCGGCATACGCAAGTGCAGAACATTGAGGATGCTCTATTATTATGAAACCCGGCACAATCTATCCGCATGGTTCTTATCACAAAGCGCTTGAAATCTTTTTTCGGCTTGCCGCAAGCGGGCTGATTTCGCCAAACAGGTTCAGAGCCGCGTTACCCGCGGAAAAAAACCGCAGCCCCTCGCCGGAGTTTCCTTCGCTTGAAATAGTCAGTCATTGCTGGCAATATTCCCGGATGCTGAATTACCAGCTCAGTTCACTAGTCAATTACCCGCCTTCAAAACTTTTGGCACGTATCACTATCTTTTATTCGGAAACCGATACTGACACACTTGAACTTTTGCAACATATTGCGGAACATCAGGTTCCCAACATAACCTGGAACTGGCAGCCGTTGCCGGAAACACAATTATTCCGGCGCAGTATCGGCCGCAACCGGGCAGCCTTATCCACGCAGGCCGATTGGATATGGATGACGGATTGCGATATTGTCTTCCATCAAGGCTGCCTGGATTCGCTGGCCGAGGTATTACGCGCCAAAACCGATTCGCTGGTTTTCCCCAAAGAGGTGCAAATCACCGAATTACTGCCGGATTCAGATCCAATGCTGCGCAAAGGCCGTGAATTGCAAATGCTGGAAATCGATACCAGTCAATTTCACCCGCAAAACCGTGATCGTGCGAAGGGTCCTTTTCAGATTATTCATGGAGACGTCGCCCGCGCCATCGGATATTGTGACCGAATCGGCCTATACCAGACTCCGGCTGAACATTGGTGTAAATGCTATGAAGACCGGGCATTCCGCTGGCTGGTTGGAACCCAGGGAACACCGGTTGAGATAGTCAATGCCTGCCAGATCCGGCATATTCAAAAAGGACGCTACCGGCAGGGTTCGTTATTGTCGCGGTTACGCGGCAGGCTCCGCCGTCTGCAGGGGTAGACAGTGAAGACAGCACAAACATATTTTCTTGTCAACGATACGAGGTACGACAATCATTTCGGCGGCTTGACAGTGATCAAAAACCTCCATGCTGGAATGACTTTCCGCGGGGCGCACTGTACCGGATCACTGCCCGTCAGTTCATCCTCACGCCACCTTAAGCATCACCGCCGGGCACTCCGGGCGGCTCAGCGTGTTATTATCAACGGTGAGGGGTCACTGCATCATAACAGCCGCAATACCCGGCGACTGCTGAAGATTTGCAGAATGCTGGCTGCGACCCATCCGATGATCCTGGTAAATACAGTTTGGCAGGATAACGACCCGGCGCCATGGCTGCCGTTGCTACGCAACTTTCTTGCCGTCTATGCTCGCGACCGACGCAGTCAGTCACAGTTTCACGACATTGGGATTGATGCAGAATACGCTCCGGACTTGACCTTTTACGCTTATCCTTCGTTCCCCACTCAGCCACGCTCAGGTTATTTATGCACTGACTCCGTCGTATCAACTTGGACCGAGGCGGCGTTGAAAGCCTGTCAGCAGGATGAACAACTCGATTTCATGACGCTCTTTACAAGGTCATTACGCTATCGGCGCGGCTCGAAGGACTGGCATAAAGCGCTCAAGTACCGGTTCTATCCCATTCTCCATCAACGCTTAGGCGTTCGCGTACCACCGCGTTACCGCTCGCTGCCATACGCCGTGAATGATATCGGCAAGCTCCTGCAAAAGCTGGCTGCCTGCCAGGCCGTATGTGCCGCGCGCTATCATTCGCTATGTTTCGCCTTGCAACAGAATTCGCCGTTTGCGGCGGTTACATCGAACTCGCACAAAAGTATATCGTTGCTTGAGGAGATCGGCATACCGCCTGACCGGTTTACGATAAAAACTGAGGATATGCATGCGTTGAAAACAAAACTGAAGCAAGCCGAACAGAATTACGCCGGTATTGAGTCCCGGATTGAACATTTTAAGCATACGGCAAAAACAAAAATCAACAGCATGTTTGATCATGTGGCAGGCGCCCGATGAATGACTTTTTCTTTATTTCTTCGCCGTTGCATCTTTTGATGGCCGCTAACATAGCGATTCAGCATCCTAAACATCAGCAAACGGCTATCATTATCTCAAAGAACCGGCAGTCCGGCGCCCGGTTGCGGGTGACGCTGGAGCGCGGCCCGGCTCTCTTCTCCAATGTTGTGGATCTTTCAGCGGCCTGCTTGCTGCGGCGGAGCCGATCGCAAATGTCGCGGTTTCAGCATTTGCGGAAAATTTTTTGTGAACCCATGGAAGCACGGCTTTTCACGGGCAACGACAGGCGCATGGAATTCCAGTACGCGATGCATTTGGTGAGCGCCAAAAACCCGCGGACTAAGGGGATTTATCTGGATGAAGGCGCCGTGACATACATTGGGCACAAATCCATGCACCGGTTGCAGCACCGTTGGATTGACCCGTTTTTCAAGAAATTGTTTTACGGACGCTGTTATAAACCGGCCGTTACTACCGGATCTTCGGCCTGGATCAGCAGGATCTATGCGGCTTTTCCGGATGCCGTGCATCCGCTGCTGAAACAAAAAGAAATTGTGGCGATCGATCCGGCGCCTTTCCGAACAGAAACCTTCAAGAAACTGGCGTTGTCGATGCTGAAGGACAACCGTGAAATCGAAGAAACGCTGCGCGGAATAAAGATGGTATTGACGTTACCGCATGAAGCAAGCTATCTTAAGGATCTACGGCGTTATCGAAAGATGGCGAAACAACTGGGCCGCTACATGAACCCATCACAAATCGCCGTCAAACCACATCCCCGAATAACTAACAAAATGGTGCTGCACGAATTATTTCCCGGCATGTCCCTGCTGGAACATCGTATTGGAATGGAAGCTTTACTGCCTTTGCTTGATGCGGATTGCATCGTGGCAGGCGATATTTCCTCTACTTTATTAACCGCGCGCTGGTTGCGCCCGGAGTTGAACGTGGTTGCGATCACACATAAAAAAGCCTTATCTGCCGAGATGATGCACCTTTATCAAGACGTGTTGAATATCCCGGTCCTGGCCCCCGATGAAGTCAAGACGTTTTTTGACCAAATCCACAACCGTTTTTTTTAGCGCGGAGCTATACATGCAATTATTCAGAGGGCATAGAAACCGGTGGCGCAAGAGAATCAAGACCATTGAGATCGACAATCCGCAGGAATTGTTGCCGTACCTTTACTGGATTGAGAAACAACCGTTACGATTTTTGCTGCCGGTTGAAATGATCAGGATGCAAGGCGCGTTTCCCTACGACAACCACCATCCTTTCGTTGCGGCATTGCAAGCGGGGCAAGATTCGCTGGCAACCTTTTACGAGCGATTTGTTCCTGAGACGCTTGTCGCGATGTACAGCCTTGCGGAGTGCGGCAGAAACGGCGAGAAGCTGCCCCCGTGGGAATTACCATGGGTGATGCGGCACCGGCGGACCCCGCCATCCGGTGAACGGCGGCTGGATTCCAGACACGGTGTCTCCTTTTATGGACCGGCGTCAGCGCAAAAGATTGAGATGGAGTACACCCGGCTTTGCGATTCGACCCGTTCCATACAAAAACACGGTTATCTGCCTGATCGTTACGGAGATATTGAAGGGCATGTCATGACGGATGGACGTGATACCCGTTTTTTTGTCAGAGGCGGCAAGCATCGGGCCGCCGTTCTTGTCTATCTTGGGTATCGTCGAATACCAGTTTGCCTAAGAAGAACCTGGCCGTTAGTCATCGATTCCAGAACCAGCACCGACTGGCCGCTAGTGGTTAACGGCAGCATTGATATCAATCTGGCCAATGACATACTGGGTGTTTACCTTGAGGGACATCGAATTTAAACAGATGGCGGCACGAAGGCATATCAGCATGATGAAATGGTCACGCGTCTTATTACCCGAATCCACCGAGCGGCTGCAAGTCGTTTATATTCACAAATTGCAGCTTGATATGCAAGACCGGTCCACCACCGTGGACGGTGCACGATACGCCGTCAAATCCGGTAACTGGATGTTTTATGTACCCGCGTTGAAGCTCAAGCTGTTTCATGCTTCCGATGGTACGATTGACTGCATCCACGCCTCGCGGCCGGACGGTGAAACGTTGAAACAGCCGGGACTTATCCTTGGCCGTTATACCAGTGATGATTGGGCGCGGGCGCTCTCGACAACGCTGACCCGCCGGCTGGCGGAAGTCTGGCTCGTGAGTGTGCGTCTAT
>PXCX01000222.1 GCA_003565195.1 PVC group bacterium
TACTTGCGCCGCTCGGCGGAAACGGGCGCATCGGTAAATCGCCGTTTTTTACACGATCAATATCGGTCAGCACGGCCTCCCAGTCGGGATACCGGTGTTTGCGATCCTTGACCAGCATCTTTTCGATCAACCAAGCGATTCCCAGCGGCAGGTCCGACCGCAGCAACATGGGATCCTTCGCATGACCGGTAACCTGAAAATCCATGGCCTCGGTATCGCTGTGATTCCCGAACAGACGTTTGCCGGTAGTTAAATGATATAAGGTCGCCCCCAACGAATAAATATCGGTGCGACAGTCAAGATCCATAAATCCGCCGGATTGTTCGGGCGATATGTAGCCCGGCGTTCCCATGATTTCGATTTTCTGGCCAGGATCGCTTTTCAATCTCTCGATCGAACGCGCCAGCCCCAAATCCGCTACCTTGATCGCCCCGTCAAGGTCGACCATGATATTGTCCGGCTTAATATCGCAATGAATAATACCCGCGGTTTTCCAGGCATAATTCAACGCTTGGGCAACATATTCAATCACTACCAGAGCATCATCCGGCGCCAATACCTTCTTGCGCCGCAACCATTCGCCAACACTGTAACCGGCGACGTATTCCATCACAAAATATGAAATCCCGTCCGCAATGCCAGCGTCGTAAACTTGGACAATCCCGGGATGCTTGAGATGCGCGGCCGCATGCGCCTCCGCCATCAAACGGCTCTGATCGTCCGGCCGGCAAGATGCCTGCGGATTGAGGAATTTTACCGCCACCACACGATCCAGCGAAATCTGGCGCGCTTTCCATACCACCGCCATGCCACCCTGCCCCGCTTTTTCAAGCAGTTCAAAACCCGGAATAAACACGTCTTTATTCATAATATCGCGCAAAAGGTCCGCGCACCACCACGCCCCAACAAAAAACCGTTAACCTGTCCGCCTGCTTCCGTCCATCGTAAAAGACACAGTAGTTTCTTGAAACTATAAGCGAATGGCATCATTATCGTCAAGAATATAAGGTTTTTTAAATTTACATGTTTGTGTTTTCCTGGAATTAAACATAAAAAAAACAACTTGCGCGTCCCGTGCAGAACGTCTATACTTTCTCAATTGGAGTTAGTCATGAACCATCGGCTTCAAAAAAAAATGTCATTCCGTTCTCGCAGCGCGTGTACTTGCAGCAGTCTACAGGGTTGTATTCCGACAAAAACCCACAGGCGAGCCCGTGGCGGTCAAGCCATGGTCGAGTTCGTGGTGGTGATGGGGGTTTTGCTGGCCACCCTGACCATGCTCACCCTGTTTCTCGACATCCAACGGGAACACGGCGACCGCGTATTGCGTCTGGTCGCATCGGAATATCCGTAACGCCTGGCCCTTCTCACATCACCGAATGGGCATCAACATCGATGGTCACATTAATGGCGCGCGGGATTTTCACATCCGCCAACACCCGGTACAATGTTTTATTCATCGCTGCCGGGGCGCTTGAGCGCACCATCATATGGTAGCGATAGACATTACGCACCCGGGCCATGGGCGCCGGCGCCGGGCCGACCATGGTGGCACGAGTTGAGAGCGCCGCCTGTAACGCCTCGCCGGCACGCTGCGCAAACGACGCCACCTCAGTTTCAGTCTTACCGCTGAAAATGACGCGACTCATCCGGCTGTGCGGCGGATAGGCCAGTTCACGCCGAAACTCGATTTCACGATCGAAAAACCCGGCATAATCCAGCCGGCGTGCCGCTTGCACGGCTTCATGATACGGGGTAAACGTCTGCACGATTACTTCGCCGGGTACTTCGCCGCGACCGGCACGGCCGGCAACCTGGGTCAACAACTGGAATGTTCGTTCGGATCCCCGGAAATCAGGCATATGCAACGCCGTATCCGCCTGGATAACTCCGATCAGGGTCACATTGGGGAAATCGAGTCCCTTGGCGATCATCTGGGTACCCACCAGAATATCGATTTTGCCCTGCCGGAAATCGCCCAAAATCTTTTCATAGGAATCCCTGGCACGGGTGGTGTCGCGATCCATCCTGACAATCCGCGCTTTCGGGCAAATTTTTGCCAACGCGCTTTCCACCCGTTGGGTACCGATCCCGGCATATTTGAATGCCTTATCGCTGCATCCCGGACAGGCATTAGGGATCCGACACCGCGCATCGCACCAGTGGCAGATCAGGACATCCTGATTGCGATGATAGGTCATGGCCAGGCTGCAGGCATCGCACTCGGCGACAAAGCCACAGGCAGGACAGACCAGCGATGACGCGTAACCACGCCGGTTAAGAAACAGAATCGTCTGCTCGCCGCGTTCCAGCCGGGTACGCATGGCCTCGATTAAGGGACGCGAAAACACGCTCAATCCACCCCCACGCCGCTGGGCTTCGATCCGCATATCCACAATCTGCATCCGCGGCATCTGGCGGTGATCAACCCGGTGCGGCATCTCGATCAGTTCATACTTGCCGTGACGGGCGTTATAATAGGATTCCAGCGAGGGTGTCGCCGATCCCAGCAGCACGGCACAGGATTCGAATCGTCCACGCATCACCGCCACATCTCGCGCATGGTAACGCGGACATTCCTCCTGTTTATAAGAGGGTTCGTGTTCTTCGTCAACCACAATCAAACGTAAATCTTGAACCGGCGCGAACACCGCCGAACGCGCCCCGACGGCTACCCGTGCGGTTCCTTTGCGAATGCGATGCCATTGTTCGTAGCGGTCACCGGCCGATAAATGACTGTGTAAAACCGCCACCGTGTCGCCGAACCGGCCGCGCAAACGTTCGACCGTCTGCGGTGTCAATGCAATTTCCGGCACCAACATCACGGCGCCGCCGCCGTCCGCCAGAATTTCAGAAATCGCGCGTAAATAGACCTCGGTTTTCCCGCTGCCGGTCACGCCATGCAAAAGCAACACCTGCAATGCACGCTGTTGCACCGCCTGCAACACCTGGGTCAACGCGATTTGCTGTTGCGGCATCAGTTCCGGCGACGCTGCCGGCGCCACCAGCGATGCCGCCAACGCCGCCGGCAATGCGCCGCGGGCACGAAACAAGGTCACCCGCCCGTGCCGTGCCAGGGTGCGAATCGTCGCCGTCGAAACACCCGCGCCGCGGGCCGTATCGGCCAGCGTCGATGTACCCGTCTGACGCAACCAATCCAGCACAGCCACCTGGCGTAACGTCAATTTCGGGGGCGCTGCACCGGACGCCGCCGGCGCGGTTGCATCGCTCAGACGAACCATCCAGACTTCGGCAACCCCGCTCGACCGATCCCGTACCGCCACCGGCAATAGCGCCTTGACGGCGGCTTCAATCGGTGCGGCATAATAGGTCGCCATCCAGCGCGCCAACTCCATCAGACGCGGCTGTATCAGAGGGTCATGATCGCAAATCGACAGTACCGTCTTCAAAACTCGGGTACGGCCGGCCCCGCAAGGTCGCGCCGTCTTTTCACCGCCGCCATCCGCGACATCCGCCATACCGACCACCGTACCCCGGGTTTCGCGATTCCCGGCACCAAACGGTACCATTACACGTGACCCGATTTTTATCCGGGCAGCCAGCGATTGCGGCACCAAGTAATCGAACTCACGATTTAAGCCAACACCTATTTCAACGACAACTCGGGCAATCATGGACCGTCAACCACAGATTCCGTTAGATTTGATTTTAGCATACATGGACCACAGCATAACCGACCCTGCCTCGTAACGCAACCTGATTCTGGTGTTGATTGAAGTTTTGCCATAAGCGGCTGGTCTTCTTTGAATGCGCGCCGCGCCGCTTTCGAGGGTATAGGTGGCAGGCTAAAATTCCTGACAGTAGGTGTTTAGTAGGTGCTTGACAGTAGCTCCTTAAGTGTAAATTCTTTGAGTAGATGAGTCAAACATTTTGACGAACGCGCTGTGAGGTGGGCGAGCTTATGAGATTTCAGTGTTCAGGGGTTCAGAGTTCAGGGGGATCGCAGA
>PXCX01000328.1 GCA_003565195.1 PVC group bacterium
AGGGAAATATCCGCCAGCGTAAACAATCGTTCGGCCTCCGCCGTATAGCGCGCCGCATGACGGGCTTGCCCGTAAGCCACCGAACGGCAAACCAATCGCGCCGTCGGATTTCCCGTCCCATACAATAACCCGACCATACGATGCCGGCGCGCGTAACGCAAAAGCACATGGTCGGACAGGCTCGCCGCCGGCGCCGTTGTTTCCAGCGCCGGTAACCGATGCAAACGACGAAACGCACACCGGCATTCTGTCAGAAACAAATCGAGAAATGTATCCATTTGGGGAAAAACCGAGGCCAAACTGATATTTTACGTTGATTGTCGGTTTACTTACGCTGCCACTATAGCACTCCATCAAGAAAATTCAATGTCTTTGCATGTGGCTCATCCCCGAATCTTGCTCCTCATCATCAATGCCGGTTACCTCCCAAATTCTACTTGATTGCATTGACTATGCACACGCGCGCGATTGCAAGCTTTTTTAATTTTTCATTTTTGTGGCGTGAACGGTTACCGTTTTTTTAAGTTTTTTAATTCGCTTGAGGCTCTTATTTCAAGGGTTTAGCGATGACCTGAAAAATAATCGACGATTTAGGGTTGACCTACCAGATATTGTGGTTATAGTGTTCATTTGACGGTATTAATCGCTTTATATTGTATAGAAGCCCACCGGGTTTTGTCGTAATTCAATCAAAGTTCAAGGAGTTTAATCAAAATGGTGACCAACAAGTCAGAAAACACGGAGACTGTGCGCGAAGAAACTGTTTCGGATTCGGGTAACGGCAACGGTAAATCCAACTCGGCTCGTGTGTCGACTGGGCGTCAGGAACGGCGTCGACATGAAAAAAGAGGCGCAATCGATGGGATTCGGATTGCCCCATTGCTTTGCGATGAGGGCGCCGATCCGTTTGCCGGATCGGACTGGGAAACTCGCAAAGCGTCGATTACCGATGACAAAGGCAACACGATTTTTGCCAACGAAAATGTCGAAGCGCCCCACAACTGGTCGATGCTGGCGACCAATATTGTGGCTTCGAAATATTTTTTCGGCGGTAAACATACCAAGGTCCAGGAACATTCCGTCAGGCAACTGGTTCACCGGGTCGCGCGCACGATTGCCGACTGGGGTTGGAACGACGGTTATTTTGCGTCCGAAAAGGATGCCGACACATTTTACCGGGAATTGGCGTCGGTTTGTGTGCATCAGTACGGCGCGTTTAACAGTCCGGTCTGGTTCAATGTGGGATTACACCAGGTTTACGGTTTAACATCGGCCAATCTTTCGTCATATCATTGGGATTCTGACAGTGGCGCGGTCAAACAGTCCGCCGACAGTTACCGTCATCCCCAGGCGTCGGCATGTTTTATCCAGGCCGTCGATGATACGATGGAGGATATCATGCGCCTGGCATCCACCGAAGCGATGTTGTTCAAATACGGTTCGGGAACCGGAACCGACCTGAGCAGCCTGCGCAGCAGTCGCGAAAAACTTTCCGGCGGCGGGACACCCTCGGGACCGCTGAGCTTCATGCGCGTTTTCGATCAAGTCGCCGCCGTGGTTAAATCGGGCGGCAAAACGAGGCGGGCGGCAAAGATGCAGAGTCTTAAAGTCGAGCATCCTGATATTGTCGATTTCATTACCTGTAAAATGGACGAGGAAAAGAAGGCATGGGCACTGATCGACGCGGGATATGACGGTTCGTTCGGCGGCGAAGCCTATTCGTCGGTAATGTTCCAGAACGCCAACCTGTCGGTCCGCGTCAGCGATTCGTTTATGCAGGCGGTCGATGCCGATGCGGAATGGAGCACCCGTGCCGTGACCACCGGCAAGCACACCGAAAACTTCAAGGCCCGCGAATTAATGCGGCGCATCGCCGAGAGTACGCACGTCTGCGGCGATCCGGGACTGCAATACGATACCACCATTAATCGCTGGCATACCTGACCCAAAAGCGGATCAATCAACGCCAGTAATCCGTGCTCGGAATATATGTTTGTCGATAACAGCGCATGCAACCTGGCATCGGTCAACCTGATGAAATTCATTCGACCGGACGGCTCATTGGATTTGCAACGGTTTCGGCACGTTGCCCGGTTGTTGATTCTGGCGCAGGAAATCCTTGTCGATAACGCCAGTTATCCGTCGCCCGAAATCGCTCGCAACTCGCATCGATTCAGGCCATTGGGACTTGGATACGCCAACCTCGGCGCGGTGCTGATGAGTTTGGGACTTCCGTATGATGGCGATAACGGACGCTCATTCGCGGCCCTGACAACTGCTTTGTTGTCCGGATATGCTTACGAAATGTCGGCGGATATTGCGGCCCAAAAAGGCGTGTTTGATGACTATCCCGTCAATCGCGACAGTATGCTCGGTGTAATTGAACAGCATCGAGCCGCCTTGAGCGATATGCAGCCGATACCGGATGTCGCACCGATGTATCGTGAGGCCTCGGCGGTATGGGACCGCGTGCTTGAGAAGGGGACGCGCGACGGTTTCCGCAATGCCCAGGTCACGCTGTTGGCGCCCACCGGTACGATCGGTTTCATGATGGATTGCGATACGACCGGGATTGAACCCGATATTGCCCTGGTAAAGTATAAGCAGATGGCCGGCGGCGGGATGCTGAAAATCGTCAACCAAAGCGTACCGGCGGCATTGAAGCATCTGGGATACAGTCAAGATGCGCAACGCGCCATCCTGGCGCATATCGATGAACATGAAACAATCGAGGGCGCTCCCGGTCTTAAACCGGAGCACTTGCCGGTGTTCGACTGCGCCTTCAAGCCACGTAACGGATCGCGGTTTATTGCCTACCCGGCGCATTTGCGGATGATGGCAGCCGTGCAACCGTTCCTGTCCGGAGCGATCAGTAAAACGATCAATATGCCGGCTCACGCGACGGTCGAAGAAATCGAGCAGGTCTATCGCGATGGCTGGCGTATGGGCTTGAAGTCGGTGGCAATCTATCGTGATGGATCCAAACGGACACAACCGCTCAATACCCAGGCAACCGGTGAAAAATCCGCCGGCCAACCCATGCCCCGGCCGTTTCGACGGCGAATGTCCGCTACACGCAACTCGATTACGCACAAATTCGAAGTTGCCGGTCATGAAGGATACCTGACCGTCGGCCTCTACGAGGACGGCGCACCAGGTGAACTGTTTATTATCATGGCCAAGGAAGGCAGTACGGTTGGCGGTATTATGGATGCATTCGGCACCGCCATCTCGCTCTGCTTGCAGTACGGGGTGCCGGTGGGGGAATTGATCAAGAAATTTTCACATATGCGATTCGAACCCAGCGGTTTTACCCGGCATCCGGATATCCCGATGGCCAAATCACTGGTCGATTACATTTTCCGCTGGCTGGACTTGAGTTTCCCAAACGGAAAATCACCGCAACCGGCGATAGATCATGCAGACAGCGCGTCGCCCCCAACACCGCCACCGACCGACACCGCCACCGGACCCGATATTAATATTAATACAGGGGAAAATACCGAAATAACCGGTCGCATCGACGACCAGTTTTCCCATTTCATGGACGATGCTCCCGCCTGCGATCTGTGTGGCGCCATCACCGTGCGCAACGGCGCTTGCTATAAATGCTTTAACTGTGGCAATTCAATGGGCTGTTCCTGATGCGGAACGCAACCTTGCCAGCACGGCTTGCATATCCATGGGTACCGGCGCGCTAATCTCTACCGGTAATCCGCTGACCGGGTGCATGAAACCAACCCGCCGCGCATGCAACATCTGGCGGGGAACCGCCGGATCGCGGCGGCGTTGTGCCCGGCTGCCGTAGCGAGGGTCGCCGATTACCGGATGACCACGCCAAGCCAAATGAACACGGATCTGATGGGTGCGCCCTGTCGCGATCCGGACGCCCAGCAAACTGGCATCCGACAGCGTTTCAATGACCCGGAAATAAGTTAACGCTGCCCGACCGCCATGATGCGTGACGGCAAACCGCTGACGGTCTCGTGGATGCCTTGCCAAAGCCGCATCAATCCGGCCCGCTACAGGAACGGGGACGCCACGGACGATGGCTCGGTATTCCTTCTGTACAGATCGTTGCCGGAACTGATGGACCAGCGCCAGATAGGCTGCTTGATTGCGCGCAATGATGATCACGCCGCTCGTGTCCTTGTCCAGCCGATGCACAATACCGGGGCGGCCCGCTCCGCCGATGCCCGCCAGATCAGGGTAGCGATGCAATAGCGCATTGACCAGCGTACCACGATCGTGGCCGGGAGCCGGATGAACAACCAAACCGGCCGGTTTGTCAATCGCAAGCATATCGTGATCTTCATAAAGAACCGATAGCGGAATGCTTTCGGCAACCGGTTCCGTCGCTGCAAGCGGCGCCGGCGGCAGGTGCACCACCACCTGGTCGCCCGTCATCAACACCCTTTTCTGAACGGTGTGACGGTCGTTGACCGTAACATAATGTTGCGTAATTAAGCGCTGAAAACGTACCCGTGAAATATCCGGAAAACGGGTTGACAAAACCACGTCAAGGCGTTGCCCCGTTTCCTTCGCCGCGCACGTGAACCGACGTTCTTCTGGTGGATTGATATGCATGCAGTGCCAGGAGAATAGCGAGCACAATCAGGGATAAACTCAACCATTGCGCCGCGGTTAAACCGCCGGCCGTCCATCGCGTGTCGCCACGCAAAAATTCCAAGCCAAAGCGTAATCCGGGATAAAGCGCCAAATAGGCAGCGCTGACCAAGCCCTGCCGCGGTTGCCGCCGGTAAAAAACATAAAGGACCACAAAAATCAGCAGATTCCCCGCCGCCTCGAAAAGCTGCACCGGATAGCGCGGCGTCGGGTCGCCGGCCACGGCAACCCCGCATCCACAAACCATAGCGCTGCTCAGGGCATTGTTTTCGTGGCCGGATACCGGGATCCCATAGCAACAACCGTTCAAAAAACAGCCGATACGACCGAACATATGTCCAAGCGGAATAGCCACAACCAGAAAATCCATGAACGCCGGCAAGGATTCGCGACGACGATAGGCAAAACAAATCGCCCCCAATGCACCGCCAAGAATACCACCGTAAAAAATCAGACCGCCTTGATCGATACGCCATATCTCCGATGGGAAGGAACGGTAATAAGAAAAATTAGCCAGTACGAACAACACGCGGGCACCCACGATGCCCGGCAGCAAAACCCATAGCGCCAAATCCGAACCAAAATCTTTGCCGCGCCCCGAACGTTGCCCCAAATGACGCCAACACATAATCCCAGTCAGAAAAGCCAGCGCCATCATGACGCCGTACCAGTAAATCGTGCGGCCACCAATCGTAATGAATTCAGGATGCATACGCTTATTGATAGATCATCTAAAACCGGTATTTATAGCATAAGCGCATTCCTCAGTAAAGTTATCATTTTTTGGTGGACTAATACTGTGAATCAATGTAGTATCGCTTCGAGTAGTAGCAGAAACTGTAAATTACACGGCCTGCCCGGATCAAGCAGGTTGCCGGGAAATACGAAGCAGCCATGACGGATGTATCAAGCCATATAACGACTGATCCGGTCGACGCCACAACATGTGACCAATGTGGCGCCGAACTGGATGTGTCCGGTGTCGCTTCTTTTACGGAGATTGAATGCCCCAATTGCAAGGCGCAGATCACCGTGCCAGCGAGGCTGGGATCATTCCGTTTGCTGTCCTTGCTGGGCCAAGGCGGCATGGGTGCGGTCTACCGGGGCGTCGATACGTCGCTGGACCGGCCGGTTGCCGTTAAAGTCTTGTTGCGCTCGGTTGGCGACGATCCGCACTTTATTGAAACATTCCAGAAGGAAGCCAAAGCCGCCGCCGCGTTAAATCACCCCAATATTGTTCAGATATACCAGTTTGGCCGCGAAAAAGGCCAGCCGTATATCGCCATGGAACTGCTGATGGGTGGGCGGTTGGACAAAATGATCGCGGAGGGCAAGCTTATTGAAGCAGCGCTCGCTATAACAATAGCAATCGACGTTGCGCAAGGTTTGATGGCTGCCGGCGATATCGGATTGATACATGGCGATGTCAAACCCGAAAACATTCTGCTTGATAAGCATGGAACCGCAAAAATTGTAGATTTCGGACTAGCAGCGTATATGGACAGCGGATCGGGTCGCGAAGGCGTCTGGGGTACGCCTTATTACATCGCACCCGAAAAAGTGCGCGGTAAACCGGGCGATGTGCGTTCGGATATCTACAGTCTGGGAGCCACGTTGTTTCATGCCCTGACCCTGAAACCCCCTTTTGAAGGCAAAACCGCTATCGAGGTAGTCAAGGCACGACTCCGCCAACCGGCACCGGCCGTGAATCAATTACGGGCGGATGTACACTCAGAGGTCGTACGGGTTGTCCAACGCATGCTCGATGCCGAACCGACGCGGCGATACCCGACCTACACGTCGTTAATCGCCGATCTGCGGTCGGTTGCTGAAAAGATTGGGCCGCCACGTAATCTGACGCGTATCAAACGCAGCTCCGGAAAAATCCTTGTACCCAAACGTGGTAAAACCCTGCCTGCTTCGCCGCGGATTACTGCCTCAGGAAACTTGGGTAAAACTCCAAAAAAACGCATCGGCGGACGGCGAATAGCTTTTCTATTCATCATTTTGCTTGGTATCGCGGGAGCCGCCGTCGGGTGGTGGCAATGGCAGGAAATGCAGGCGCGCCGGCAGGAACAAGCGCGGCAACGATATCTGGAACAGGTTGCCGATAAGGCACGCCTGATCTTCGTTGAACTCGACGATAAGGTTGATCAAACTTACCAACGCCTGCGCGAGACTTATCCATTGCTGCATTCCGCAACCGCGAAAATGAAAGCGGCTCAAGAAGCCTTGCACGAGGTCGGCATCACCAATCGGATGGATCAAGTCGTCGGAAATATGGCAAGCGTGCCCGGTGAAATGCAGCAACACCTCGAGGAAGCCGAGCGCGCCGTCGGCCGAATGCGTGACCAACTGGCCATGGTACAGGGGAAGCGGCGAGATATCGAGGATCAACACACGACCGAGAACGTCGATCGTTTACTGGCGGCCATCCAAGCGCGCGCTGCCGAAGCTGGCGATGATAAACTGACCGTTCAGAAACAGCTTGATACGGCGACCGAACTCCATGAAAAACTGGCGGCTTTGGACAATATCGTGGCCGAAAAAAAAGAACAGTTTGCCGAAGCCGAACGGCAACGCTTGGAAGCAGAACAACGCCAGCGGGAACTTGAAGCCCAACGGCAAGCCGAAGCGGAACGCGAGCGTGAAGTGGCCCAAAAGGTGGCGGCGGAACACGCGCAACTTGACGCCGTGCGTGAGAAAGTCCTCGTCAAGATTCGGAGCAACGATTTTCGTAAAGCTGCAAGCCAGGTGCGCGAGATACATGATCGCATTGAGACCGAAGAAGCCCGGGAAACCGCCGAAACCTGGATCGAACGGCTGGATCTATTGCCGGAAATGAAAGAAGTTATCATTGACCAGCTTGCAAAGAATGGCTATCCCTGGGGATGGTTGGGTCAGCGCGATATCATTGGCGCCGACATGCAATTCGTGCATCTGCAGCAAAGGAAGGTGCCATGGCATGAAGTGCCCCCGCGGCAAATACTGCGGTTTATTAACCATTACACCGAATCGAATCAACTCGACAGCCAAACACGTGCGCAATTCAATCTGGCAGCCGCCGCTTATTGCTACGAAAACAACGCCTTACCGCTGGCCCTAATATACGCGCACCGGGCGATCCAGATCCAAAACCGGCTAAAAGATCAGGTGGAACGGATCATGCCAGATATCGAGGATCTCTGAAAAGGAGTATATTATGGCGCGCATTCTTGTAGTAGATGACGAAACAGCAATTTTGACGGTGTTAAGCGTGCTTGTCAAGAGTCTCGGACACGAACCCGTCACATGTTCGGACGGCAAACAGGCTCTGGAAATCATTCGGTCCGATCAATCCCTGGACATCGTCATAACCGATTTGCGCATGCAAGAGGTCAACGGCATGGATGTTGTTGCATCCGTAAAAAAACAACGCCCGCAAACCCCTGTAATCGTGATTTCGGCTTATCTAACCGACGAGCGAACGGAAGCGATAAAATCCAGCGGAGTGTTTGGCCAAATTGTTAAACCTTTCCGAATGGAAGCCGTGCGCGAAAGCATCAACGCCGCATTGTCCGCCGCACCGCCATCGTCCGGAGATTAAATCGTTAAAGCAGACGGATACCCGCAAATCGAAGATAGCCGCGCATCTGTCTCACCAATGCAATCCATGCAAAGGGGATAATGAACACTCTCCCTTATAACATTGTTCAAGCGCTGGGCTTAATCTTGAGTAACACCTCGGTATACGGGATAGAACACGCGGTGACCCGACAGGCCGAACAATCGTGCTTCCAAACATTGCAGCGCGCATGGGCGTCGGAAGATGTTGCGATCAATCTCACGGAAAGCGGGCTGGCTGTCAATCATGTGCCGGTCGAATCCAAAAACCCGCTCGTAAAACACTGTGGCGACCATTTTGAAAAACGCAATATAACAAATATCTTGCTCAGAAAGGGGATGACCGAAGAACAGTTTATCGGATTTATAGAAGTCTTGAACGCCAAACCCGAGGAACTGGAGCAACTCGGCGGATTCGCCGAAGCAATTTCCGCCGTGGGCTTGTCTGATGTTGTGGTTACGCGCAAAGTAAGCTACCGCGAAGTATCGGATGACGAAGTCGTCCTCTCCAAGGAAACGGTCGAAAACGCCGATGCCGCGGGAACTGCAGGCGGTGGCAAGGATTCGTCCGGCCAAACGGGTTCTCCGGAGAATTCAGCGGCCGCCAAGGATTCCGGCAGCATGCCGGAACCGGCCGCGCCAGCCGTGGATGGTTTGCCGGCCGCCGGCCATAATGCGGACGAAACGGTGGCGGAATTCTTGTATTCCGACGATATGGTTCCGAACGAAACGGTGGCGCGCCTGGTGCGGGATTTGACCGGCGATGCCGATCGAATGGCGAAGATCGTGTTGCAGGCGGCACACGACCTGCATTCGCCAACGCCTGACACTCATGCGGATGCCGAACAATTGGGCGAACAGATTGCGGCTGGACTGCGGCGCATTTATCAGGCGATTACCATGGATCCTTCGTTTCATACCCAAAAAAACAAGCGGCAGTGGCAACAAGCGCTGGCCAAGATCAAACAGGCGGTGCAGGACCGGGTATCTGCCGAAGATTGTCCGGACGCCAATCAGGTGGATTCCATCGTTAACGATACAGTGGAAACCATGAACGATGAGCTGATCATGGATACCCTGGCGCAGGAATACACCAAGCGTCGCAAAGCCATACGCGCCAGCGAAAAACGGCTGAAGCGCTTCCTTGAATCGAAGGCCTCCGGTTCCGCGGAAGTCAACAATTTGAAGACCAGGCTTCTGGACGGTGGCCTGGACGAGCAGGAGTGGAAGACCTTGCTGGTCAAGGGAGAGGATGATGCCGGCATGACTCCCGAAGGCGGCGATAGCGCCTCGTCGGCAGGGGATGGCGATGGCGGCAACCTGGGTTCGCTAAGCGGTGGATCTCCGGAAGGTTCGGGTGCGCAGGGCGAGTTAGCCGTGTTGCTCGACAAAATCGAGGCTGGCGCCCGCATGGAAGGGAACTTTTCGCCGGATCCGGTAGCCACTGATTCTCCGGCAAGCGCTTCTCTTCCTTCGGCGGAAACAGCCGAACCGTCGCCAATTGAGGATCGGGCTCCCGCACATGTTTTGATACAGGACCTGCAGCATCTGCAGCAACAGGTAGACCAGATTGTTCGTCGCACGGAACAACGAATCGAGTCGCTGGTTGCGGAAGTGGGCGGCAAACCGGTCACCCCTCGCGAGCGCACTTCAAAACCGCAATTGAGCCGCAAACGATTATTCGAAATCCTGGCGGAAATCGCCCAGGAATTGTGTCAGCCGTTGGCGGTGATCAATTGTTCCGTCGACTTGGTCCGCGGCGGTAGTCTGGGCGACGTTGCCGAGGCTCAGAAACAAATACTCGATACCGCGGCGGGAAGCGGCGAAAAACTTAAATTATTGATCGATAAGTTGATTGCGATTGCCGGCACCCCAAAAGGCCTTAAGGTTGATCAAGCGATTCAGCAATCGCTGTGCCGCTAATCGATTCAATGCCGCTCTCTAAACTCGAACATGATCGGTAAGCCGGCGGTTTCGTCGGGAAAACGACGTCGAATTTGATTTTCGAGGAATTGACGGTATGCTTGCGGCATATATCCGGGACGGTTGACGAACAGCACAATCCGCAAGGGGTTACTATCTGTCTGGGTAGCATAAAACACTTTGGCCCGGATACCGCGCACCATGGGCGGTTGTACGCGCCGGGCGGCCAGTTCGAGGGCCCGGTTCAAGTGGCCGGTCGGCAAACGGACATTGATTCTTGCGGCCAGTCCGGCGGCACGCGCCAGGGCCTGGCGCAAATTACGTCCGCTATGGGCGGAAACAAAGACTATCTCGCAAAAAGCCATAAAAGGCAGGCGCAACAGTATTTCCTTACGATAACTCTTCTCGGTTGCCGCATCGATTGTATCGGTTTTGTTGACCAGAATCATTGCCGCACGCCGATGTTCACCGATCAGCGCCGCTATTTTTTTATCCTGCGCCGTCGGTCCTTTGCCGGCCTCAAGCACAAGGCTGACCAGATCGCTATATTGCACGGCTTTTGCCGCTTGATGAATACTGAATGATTCGACCGCTGATTCCAGCTCGCGTTTACGTCGTAACCCGGCGGTATCGGTCAGCACAAAAGGAACGGAACGATTCCCCGAGCGAATAGTCAGCGGTACATCAACGCTATCGCGCGTGGTCCCCGGCGTTTCGGATACCAGCAAACGTTCTTGATGCAAAAACGCGTTGATCAGGGATGACTTGCCGACATTGGGTCGACCGACAACCGCCATTCTCATCGGCTTGGTTTCAGGCGTCTGCGGGGCTGGGAAGGCAGTTTCCCGTCCATCGTGTTCAGCCAGGGCTTGGTTCACGGCATCCATCAGGACCGCGATTCCGCGACCGTGGGCCGCGGACACCGGCCACCCGATCATACCTATCCGGCTGAATTCGGCAGCTTCCAGTTCAGCGGCTTGATGGTCGCATTTATTGACAACCAACATGGTCGGGATTGCCCGGCGACGTAAATCGTCGGCAATCGCGGCATCCAACCCGCTCAAACCGCTTTTCCCGTCAACGACCAACAAGGCCAGGTGCGCACCGGTCAGTGCGGCGTCAACCTGGCGACGGATTGCCGTCGCAAGCGGCGTCGATTTTTTTTCGGTACCGGTTATTTCCAATCCACCGGTATCAACCAAGGTCCAACACCGGTTATCCCAGCAGACCTCTCCGGTCAACCGGTCGCGGGTTACGCCGGGACTGGAATCGACAATGGCGGTCGGACGCCGCAAGACACGATTAAACAGTGATGATTTGCCGACATTGGGTCGGCCAACGATCACCACACGCTTGCGATTGCTGACAGCATCGGATGTCATACGGTTGACGCCTTTCGCATCGTAACGGTGGCGGACGGCGGACGCCGCTCAGAAGTGGATCATGGCTTTGAGGACGTTATCGTGATATCCGGCGACCATGTCGAAGGCATCGCGGGTTTTTTCAAAGTGGAACCGGTGGGTCACCATGGCGTCCACCGCATGGCCGTCGGAGACGACCATCTCAAGCGCCGTTTCAACGCATTCGTTTTGTCGGCGAACATTCAGCAGACGCAGTTCCCGGCGTCGCAGGGTGTCGATCTGGAATGATATCCGATCCACTTCCGGAATCCCGACCAGCATCAGGGTGCCGGCCGGCGCAAGCATGTCGACACCCTGGTCCAGCGCCGATTGTTGACCGCAGCATTCGAACACCGCATCCAGCAGCAAAGGTTCGCGCTCGGCAATGGCGGCCACTGGATCGGGATGCTCCGGGGTTCCGGTCCATGCGGCCCCATAGGTTTCCGCGATCTTGAGGCGGCCCGCAATCGGATCGGTAACATAAATTGATGCCACCCCTGTTTTGCGAGCGGCGATCATGACACTCAGTCCGATCGGACCGGCGCCGAGCACGGCAATTCGGGAGCCTGGTCCGATACCGGAGAGTTTTACGGCATACACACCGATTGACAACGGTTCGGACATTGCGGCCTGTTCGAAGGTCATGCTGTCAGGAACCGGAAACAAACTGCCGGCGGGCATGACGATTTTTTCAGACAGACAACCTTCGGCCTGGCCTGGGGTTCCCAGGAAGCCGAGGTTGCGGCAGGTATGCGAGCGGTTGATCCGGCATTGATCGCAATCGCCGCAAGGCATGGCCGGGTCGATGGCAACACGATCGCCGGGTTGCAGGCCGCGCACCGCCGGACCTGTTTCAAGTACGGTCGCCGCCGCTTCATGTCCCACCGCAAAAGGGTACTGCACGATTTGAGAGCCGATGCGGCCGGTCGTATAATAATGTACATCGGAACCGCAGACACCAATCACTTCCATTTTCAGCAATACATGATCCGGCTGCGTGATCACCGGATCGGCAACCTCGCGCATTTCCATGCGCCGGATGCCGGTTAAAACCATTTTTCGCATAATACCCTGCCGTTCCTCTTATTCAACCGATTACCCATCCCCAAACAAGTTTCCTCGATTCATGCGTTCATCGGGGTCGAACACCTGCCGGATAGCGCGCATTCCATCAAGGCCTTCGGCGCCCAGCATTTCGTACAGCAACGCTGTTTTCAATTTCCCGATACCGTGTTCGGCCGACACGGTTCCACCCCAATCAATGACTTGGCGTGCCCATTGACTGTACAACCGTTTTCCGTCATCGAACTGGGTCATGCTGGCCGGCAAAATATTGACATGAAAATGATTGTCACCGACATGTCCGAACACGACATAATCGAGTTCATGACGATCCAAATCGCGTTGAAACATCTCTAGGGCTTGTTCAAGATAAGCTCCCGGAACCGCCATATCGGTTCCCAACTTGGTTAACCCGGGGGTACTGCGCCGGTATTCATCAATCCGTAGATTGACCAATTCCGGCGCCGCATGCCGGAATTGATGCAATCTTTCCAGTTCGGCCGGTCCATCAGCGATCCAGGTTGCTTCATCATCGCCGCCACACGCGTCGATAGCGGTTGCCAAGCGTTCCAGCTTTTCCAAGGCCTCGGGTTCGGATCCGGCATGCAACTCGACATAGACGGCGGCGCCCGCCTGGGCCGGAAGCGCCGGCAAGGTCTGCTGCAGGGTTTCGTTGGCAGCGCGTCCGGCATCGATCAGGCGCAAAACATTACGATCAAAATACTCAATGGCCGCCGGCAGCGTGTCGGCGGCATCTTCACCACGGGCAACCCTTACAAAGCGAAGCGCTTCTGTATCACCCGGAAAAAAAGCGGTTACCGCCCAGCGTAATCGTGGTGCCCGGGTTAATTGCAGTTCCACGGCAGACAATACACCGAGTGTTCCTTCGGCACCGATCCATAAATCGAGCAGATCCATGTCGTCGGCCACATAATAGCCGGCGGCATTCTTGACTGCCGGCAACCGGTAGTGGGGCAAGACGCCTTCGAGGCAGTTGCCTTCGCAGGTTGTGAGCCGGAACCGGCGCCGGCGGCCGGCGTCGCGCCCCCCCCGTTGCAACGACAGGGCTTGGGCATCCGGCAGCAAGACCGTCAGACCGCGCACGTGCCGCCGGGTTGCACCGTAGCGAAACGAGCATGCGCCAGACGCATTACAAGCCGTCATGCCGCCCAGCGAGGCTGTGGTTTCGGTGGGATCAGGGGCAAAAAACAAGTCCGCTCCGTCTTCCAGATAACGCTGCTGTGCAATGGTTTGTGAATCGGGTTCAGCGATCTGCAGGTCGCGTGATGCCAGGCGTTGATTTAATGTTTCCAGCGTCAAGCCAGGCTCGACAATAACGCTGGGAACACCATTGGATCCCTCACGCAGCGCCAACACACGATCCATCCGCGCCATGTTCAGCACGCCGCCACCCTCAGGGACTGCCCCGCCGGTAATCCCGGTCCGGGCGCCCTGGATTGTTAGCGGCATCCGGTTGTCGGCGGCTTCGGCCAAGGTTTTGCGCAAAACCGATTCATCCGCTGGAAAAGCAATCGCGTCCGCGTGGCCCACCCGGCGGGATTCGTCACGCAGGTAATCAGCGTCTTCCTCGCTACATGCGCGAAAATAATTCCATTTTTTTGTTTGGGTTGTCATGTTTCGAATGCCCATAAGCATAACGAAATTGACGTATCCGTCAACCTCATTTCTCGTCGATGGCGCCGCCTAGTTCCCGTGCCGCTGCGATTCCCGACATGCGGCCCGCTGGATTGCCTCGGCCCCAAAACGCGCGCGCAAGACATCAACCGACTGGCTCAGGCTTTCGCGCCGCGCACGGGTTTCGTCGATCGAATCGAACAAGGTCGGTTGCCACTGACAACGCTTATCCAGGTCGGTTGCCCCGAAACCGACCAGGCGTACCGGCTGTTGCAACGGGATGGTACGTAAAACGGCCAGGGCTTCCTCACGCAGGGTTGCATCGTCATGGCATGGTCGAGCCAACCGGCGGCGACGGGTGACCGTACGAAACCCTTTAAACCGGATTTTGACCAGCGCCGTCGAAGCATATAAGCCGCGCCGTCGCAACCGCGTACCGACCTCATCAGCCAGCCGCCCTATCACGCGCGCCACCGTTGCCGTATCCCTGCAATCGCCAGCAAAGGTGGTTTCCCTTGAAATACTTTTTTCAGGAACATGATCCCGCGCAACATCGCGCCGGTCGTGACCTTCCGCCAGCGCCTTGAAGTGCAAGGCGGCATGTTCCCCGACAATAGCGCGCAATGCCGTTTCGGTTACCTTCTGGATATCGCTGATATTGTGTAAACCGTTGCGCTGCAACCGGTTTACCGTGGCCGGCCCCACACCCCACAACACGGCGACCGGTAACGGCGCCAGGAATTTACGGATCTCAATCGGATCGAAAGGTGTCACCACCAAACCATCCGGTTTTTCGAGTTCACTGGCCAGTTTGGCTAAAAACTTGTTGGGGGCGACTCCAACCGAGACAACCAGACCAGTAAGGTCGCGGACCATCTGTTTCAGTCGTTGCGCGATAATGCGTCCGTCGCCAAACAGCCGTTGTGATCCGGTCACGTCAAGGAAAGCTTCATCGATAGACAACGGTTCGACGATCGGCGTAAACTTATTGAAACAAGCAAAGACGTCCCGCGAGGCTTGCTGATAGCGCGGCATATCGGGGCGCACGAAGACGCCGCCAGGACAGAGCCTGCCGGCCTGGATTGCCGGCATGGCGGACCGGACGCCGAACCGGCGCGCTTCATAAGACGCGGCACATACAACGCCACGGCAATCAGGTGCGGCGCCGACGATGACCGGTTTGCCGCGCCATTCCGGATGATCGCGTTGTTCGACGGCGGCGAAAAACGCGTCGAGATCGGCATGCAGTATGGTCCGGCGGGCATGCGGCCGCTTGTCCGGCTGATCATGACCGTTGGTATTCATGGAACTGAACCGTAAACAGTTAATTGTGCGTCAATCAAAGAGAAAATCCAGCAGATCGGGTGTTCGTCCCGTGCCCGTCTCTTCCCAGACGCGTAAACGGCGATAAAACCGTTGATCCTCGCGTTTTTCGCGGTGTCGCGCCCACAGCACCCTGTCCCAATCGGCGACCCAACCTGCTTGTGCCTGGCAGGCCGTCCAATCAGTACGTTCGACCCGCGGCCGTTGCGATGCCCCGTTAAACCGGATCTCGTACGGGAACGTGCGGCAGGTCGAGGGGCGACCGGCATAAACACGGCATCTTCCCTGCCGGCTTAAAAACCGGCATTTACCAGCGATCCGCTTTAACGCCATGATGCGCGCACCGTAACGGGTATAAACCCAAAGCGGACTCTCCTCATCGAATGCAACGTGGCGTGATCCGTAAAAACCCACAATCCGCGCGGGCATTACTCCGGAAGCCTTGGCCAAACGCCGCACGTCGGCGTCGTTGACAGGCACAATCATGTCGCGGCAGCATGCAGCACAGCACCCGCAAAGGTAGCCTCGCCGGCGCCCTGTTGTTTTTTCAGCGTTCACTGCTCAGGGTTCAGGGTTTCACGGTTGAAGAAATCGCGTCCTGCCGTCACGAACGGCCGCTGCCGGTATTCAACGGCATCGGATTACATAGATTCTTGTCGGCATGCGCTACCCGTCCGCAATTGAAGCAGATAAACTGCGGATCGCGTACCAAGTCCTGAATTTCGCCAAAGGCCTCCTTGCTCGCCAGTACACACAAGTGGCCCTGATGTTCCGCTTCACAACAATCGGTCTTCTTCAGCATCATCATTCTCCCAACGTTAAAAACCAACCCCAAACGCGGCGTCTCCGACCCGCAAAACCGGCATTATAGCGTTCCACATCTAAAAAGAACAGTAAAAACAGGACACTGTCATCCCATGGAATAAAGGAATGATGGAAGATTGGAATAATGATAGAAGGTCAAACCCGTTATTCAGCAAGCCGGAAAACATGCAACGCAAAATTGGCGCATCACCGGAATCTGAAAACGTAAGCATCATATTTGCACTATTTACCAACATTCCATAATTCCAGTATTCCAA
>PXCX01000131.1 GCA_003565195.1 PVC group bacterium
AAAACCTTTTAAATAAAGGGCGAAACACTGTTTCAAGCCGCATCCAATGGGCTTTTTAAGATGGTAGGCCGTGTGGGATTCGAACCCACGACCCTTTGATTAAAAGTCAAATGCTCTACCGACTGAGCTAACGGCCCGCCTGAATACCGGAACGGTGTAAATGGCCGTCTACTATAAACCATCTTGTGCCTGAAGTCAAACAAGAAAAGTCAAGCATCCGGGTCATGAATATTCCTTGCCGCCAACGTTTTAAGCGCCATTCGTGCGGCCGCAAACTGGGCATGCCGTTTGCTGGATCCGTTGCCTTGGCCAACCACTTCGTCGCGCAGCAAGACCTCAACGGTAAAAACCGGTTTATGACGTGATCCATCCTGTGCCGTAACGCGATAAACGGGATCCTGACGCAATAATCGCTGACTAAGACACTGGAGATTACCCTTGGGGTTTTCCGCCCAGAGGTCGTGATAGGTCTCGCAAAGGGTTGGCCCGATCAGGCGCTGAAAAATACATTCAACGGCTGGCATTCCGCCATCAAGGTAAGCGGCCCCAAAAACCGATTCCAAAGCGTCGGCCAGCGTCGAGACACGTTTGCGGCCACCCATGCGTATTTCACCGCGTGCCATCCGAATAAATTCTCCCAACCCTATGTCGCGGGCAATGCCTCCGAGCTTGCGGCCGTTGGTTACCCTGCTGCGGATACAGGTCAAAACCCCTTCAGGATGCTCCTGATGCCGGCGATAAAGATCGGCAGCAACCAGAAATCCTATAACGGCATCACCCAAAAATTCCAGTCGTTGATTATCCGAATCGCCGTTGCCATTGTAATCACGCGATGAGGGATGCGTCAAAGCCGTCAGCAACAGCTCCCGATCACGAAAGGTATAACCAAGACTTTCTTCCAACGCATTCAGACCATACGCACGATTGCGCCGGTAACGCAACGAGAAAACACGCATGTAGCGGCGCCACCATGGCTTGACAGTAGAATCCGGTTCCGACACATCGGTTTCCGATATGGTTGTGAAACCTGTTTTCATGCTATGGTTCCGCTTGTTTCTCCCGTCATACTATTTACAAACACCATCCACCAATCGCACCCGATCCACGTAAAATCATTGTCTCCACAATTGCATTCACTTAAATACAACAATATTATACACAAAAATTGCGAATCCTACCATAAAAAATCTTCATTACTGAAGTTTTGCCATAAGGAGCGGATTTTGGATAAACGCACCACCGGCGACGAGAAGACTTGTTCTCGTAAACCGAACGCTGATATTGGCGGGAAATCCGTGACAACCGAGCCCGTATGCACCGGATGTGCGCACTATGTCGTAAAAAAAGACTGGCACCGGCAATCAATGCCGCAGCAGCGCCAGCAATAGAACCCCCACCCCATCGACGGCTTCATACACGTGACCGCCGTCCGTGGCGCCCAGAAACATGCCGCCGCAATATAGTTGATCGACGGCTTCCTCTGCCAATATATCGGATGCTGAAATTAAATCCGGTAGGTGCAACAACGTTCCGGCCCGGTACATGAATTGAATGCAACGCCCATAGTTTTCCGCATAGGTCCATTTCCCAGTGCGGCCGGGTGCGGTTTCGGCAACAATCCGCGCCCAACAGGTCACGGCATCATGGAACAACGGTTCCTTGGTTTCAACATAAAACGAAAGACAGGCCTGCGCCAGTTCCATCGGATAATCATGATTCGGCCATTGATCCGTGTTCCAGGGATCCGAGGTTTCCCGGGGCCAGTACCCGGTTTTTTCCGGCACAACGGCTGCGCCCGTATCGACACAAACCTGTCCGGCGTAACGACCAGATGTCTGATCGTATGCATGGTTTAGATAGGCGCGCACCGCTTCGCGGGCCATCACCATAAATTCTTCGTTAGCGGTATACCCGGCCGCCCGCATAAGGCATTGCGCCCACAGGCCGATTTCCGTGGTACATACCTTTGAATCCCAACGACCACTAAGCGGTTCGTTTTTCACGAGCCCGGTTTCCGGATGGCGGTGGGCATAACTGAAACGAGCAATTTTCAGAGAATTCTCCAACAAAATCGGATCATTCGTTTGCCGGTACAACCAGGCCAGCGATTCCACAAGAATTCCGCCTGCCTCAAGGAAAGCGTGTCCCCGACGACTGTTGTCATGCCGGTTGAATGCGCCGCTAACCGGATCATAGACATGACGGTCCGCCATGGTTCGGATGTAAACCGCGGTCGCTTCAGGAGCAAGCCGCATAAAAACATCCCATGCCGGTGTGATCGGACGCAGTTCGTGGTGACCGTCGGCAAAATGTACGATGCGCCGCTCGAATACATCGTAGTAGACGTGGTTTCCCCACTGGAACATCCCATTTTCGGCAATACACTCCGCCAGAAATGCGCGTACGTAATCGTCGGCAGCCTGCGCATACGCGGGTTTCCCGGTCGCATCGGACAAACCATATGCGGCCATGAGCGACGGTTGATCCCAGTAGAAAGTACTGCCGCGCGGGGCGCCAATCAAGCGATACACCCGTTTCGGTACATGATCAGATTCCGGATATTTGCCAGTGCTTACGTCTAATACGCTGGGCCACATCGGCCCGGCCACATCGGCCACAGTACTCGTTAATTTCTGAAAATGCTGCTCGATTTTTTCCTGATGTATCATCGCGTTTCGATACTCCAGAGTTGGCGGCACAATCCTTACCGGGGAACAGCGGTTTCGAAGCGTAACCGTGCGGCAAGCATCGCCGGGGTATCCGCGATCACGGTAAGCTCAATATGGCCCAAGCGCCACGGATACTCCGATGATTGGGAGCGGTTAATCAGGTACCAGAGTTCGGCCGGCGTCAGAGCGTCCACACTCATTTCTGCACGCCGCATATTCCATCCGGGCAAAGCCATCGGCAAGGTTCTTTGTTCGCGGATTTCAACGTTCCGCTCGAGTTCCAGTTCACGCAACAAACCGCGCAAGGACAGCGGCTCATCAGCAGCTTGTCCCCAAGCCATGACCGGAGCGAACGCCTCCGCCACGACCGTTTCCAGCCGTTGCAATTCCTTAAGTTGTTCCAGAGTTTGTTGGATCGCGCTCCTTTGCCGCTGCTGGGCCAGAACGGCGCGTCCCATAGCCAGCACACCAACCGTCAACAGGAAGGCCGCCGTTATCCGGACCGTGATGTTCAAGGTTGTCCGGTTCAATGGTAATTCTTCCTGTTTTCCTGAGCATCAAAACCGTCCGCGATCGGTCGTGTCAGGGCATGCTTGCGCGCCAACCTCTGCAAATACGCCCGTTCGATTTGGGCGGATCGCGCCGCGCGCGAAACGTTCCAGTTATGCCGTTCTAGCAACTTGACAATATACCGCTTTTCGAAAGCCATAATCAAGGCGGCCTTGGCTTCTTTGAAGGGGCGCTGCGTGTCGACCACCAAACCACCGCCGCCAGCGGCAGCGCCGCGGACCGGATCATTCCAGCCGCCAACGACCGACAGGGTCGCGCCGGCGGCATCAGCGCCGGATAGCGCGATCATGTTGACGAAATTGCGTAGTTCCCTGACGTTACCCGGCCAGGCATGCCGTTCGATATAATCGCGAATCATACCGCTTGATAATTGCTGCTTAAGCGAATCTCTGTCGATATCGGCATCGCAATCAGTGACAAAATGTTCAATCAGCAGCGGAATATCGTCCCGCCGTTTGCGCAATTGGGGAATCTCGATTTTCATCATGGCCAGCCGATAAAACAAATCCTCGCGAAACCGTCCGCTGTTCACGGTGCTTTCCAGGCGGCGATTGGTTGCCGAAATAATCCGTACATCGATCCGGCGAAACAGGTTGGTCCCAATCCGGCGCACCTCTTTCTTTTCCAGAACACGCAATAGTTTAGGCTGAATTTCCGCGCTTAATTCCCCGATTTCATCCAGAAACACGGTGCCGCCGTCGGCTTGTTCAAACGCTCCCATACGATC
>PXCX01000310.1 GCA_003565195.1 PVC group bacterium
CGGCGCCGGGCGACCGTAAAGCGCCGGGCCGCAATGATCCGTGTCCTTGTGGGAGCGGACGAAAATTTAAAAAGTGCTGTTTAACCACAAATCCGGCGTGTTTATGACTTGCGTTTTGCTTGGTTATCCATTATTATCCTGCGCTGTAATCCGATGACGAGAGCAAGGAAACAGCAAGGATGAGCAACGAATGAAGAGAAATTATCGTATCGCGGTCATTCCCGGTGACGGGACGGGCCCCGAAGTCGTGCGCGAAGGCATGAAGGTCCTGCAGGCCGCGGCAACGCGGTTTAAATTCGGACTGGATTTCCATTCGTTTGATGTTGGCGGCGACCGTTACCTTAAAACCGGGGAAATCCTGCCTGATTCGGTATTGGAAGAATTGCGTACTTATGACGCGATCTATCTGGGGGCCATCGGCCATCCCGGGGTGCAACCCGGGATCCTCGAGAAAGGGATCTTGTTACGCGTACGGTTTGAACTTGACCAGTACATTAATTTGCGGCCGGTAAAACTGTTTCCGGGCGTCGATACGCCATTGAAAGACAAAACCGCCGCGGATATTGATTATGTCGTGGTCCGCGAGAACAGCGGCGGCTTGTATACCGGGCTGGGAGGTATCTCGCGCAAGGGAACCCGCGACGAAGTCGCCGTGCAAAGCATGCTGTACAGTTATGCCCAAGTGGAACGTTGCCTGCGGTTTGCCTTCGAATATACCAAGAAGCGCAACCAGCGTCAGACATTGGCCTTATGCGGTAAAACCAATGTCTTGACTTATGTTTATGATTTGTGGGAACGCGTTTTTAATGAAATGGGCGAAAAAGATTATCCGGGAATCCAGCGCGATTATTACCATGTCGATGCGACCTGCATGTGGATGGTCAAGAATCCGGAATGGTTTGATGTCATTGTTACCGGTAATATGTTTGGAGATATCATTACCGATCTGGGCGCCATAACCCAGGGCGGCATGGGAATCGCGGCTGGCGGCAACATCAATCCAGAAGGCGTCAGCATGTTTGAGCCGATCGGTGGTTCGGCACCCAAATATACGGGCAAGAACCTGATTAATCCCTTGGCGGCGATTTGTGCGGGTCAAATGATGCTTGATATTCTGGGTGAATCCAAGGCCGCATCGGTCGTCGAGAATGCGGTGATGACCGTGACGGGAGAAAAATTAAAGAATATGGGTGCCGGGCGGATGGGATATTCCACCAGCGAAGTTGGTGATATGGTGGCGGAACTGACTGCCGGCAGCGCGTGACCCTAAGGAGCGTTATGAAACAGTATAAGGTTGGTATTGTAGGCATCGGCGCTGTTGGTGGCGAAATCGTGAAAATATTGCGGCAACGCCGTTTCCCGGCGGAGGAAATCCGGATTCTTGCGCGCTCCGCACGCACGGAAGTTATCGAGGGAGAATCTTTCGAGGTGCAAGCCACCACGGCGGATGCCTTTGACGGACTTGATTTTGCTTTGTTTGCCGGCACCGAAGGTTCCAAGGGCGCATCCCAGCAGTTCGGCTGGGATGCGGTGAAACGCGGGGTGACGGTTATTGATAATGGCGATGATTTCAGAATGGATGATCGTGTTCCGCTTGTCATTCCGGAAGTCAACGGGGATGAGTTGCAAAACCATAATGGATTTATCGCCAACCCGAATTGCAGCACGATTATTGCCTTGATGGCCCTGGCGCCGTTGCATCGCAAGGTTCCCATCCGGCGCGTCCTGGCTGCCACCTATCAGTCCGTGTCGGGAACCGGCAGGTCCGCGGTCGAGGAACTTGATGCCCAGGTTCGCGCCTATCCCGGAACGCCGTCGGAGGCGCCCCACGTTTATCCGCATCGGATTGCATTCAATCTGTTGCCCCATATCGGCGGATTGAAAGACGAAACACCAGGGTATACCAGCGAAGAAGTCAAGTTGCTGAATGAAAGCCGCAAGATTCTCGGGGCGCCGGACTTGAAGGTCTCGTCGACCTGTGTCAGGGTTCCGGTCTTCCAGGCGCACGCCGAAGCCTTGTTCATAGAGTTCGAGAAACCGGTGGATTCCGCCGATGCACGCGCCTGGCTGGAAACGGCGCCCGGCGTGCGGGTGATCGACGATGTCGAACAGGCGCAATACCCCATGCCGTCGTTGGCGGAAGGCCATGACGATGTGCTGGTCGGAAGAATCCGGCGCGACACCTGTCTCGATAACGGATTGGCACTGTTCGTGGTTGGCGATAATATCCGCAAGGGTGCCGCGCTCAATGCGGTGCAAATCGCGGAAACGCTGATTCGCTTCAAACAGGGATAATAGTTTCATGAAAAATAAGTTGCAAGGATCGAGAGGGTACTTGGTTGCCTGGCTGATTTTTGGGATGATGATGGTGTTGCCCCGGATCGGAAGTGGTGCCAGCCCTTTGAGCGGACAGCAAACCGGTGAACGGTTGGACCGTCGCAAAGGCGACCGTCAACTGCAAGCGCGTCTCGAAACACCCCGTCTGCATCAACAATTGCGTACCGAAATGATGCAACCGCAGGTGCGTCCACCTTTAAGGGTGCGCGAATGGGATGAGGACTTGACGCCGCGTCGGCGACGTGTGGAAGATCCAATAGTGCGCCGCCGCCGCCGTATCGGATTAACCATCGATTAACAGGCTGAATATTATTGAATAAAAAAATTTAAAAAGGGGGGTTGACGAAAATATTAAATTATGATTTAATCCTGTCGACACGTTGATGGATGTCATATCGACTGAGGTTTATGGTGCCGATAGAAAACATTGAGTAGTTCGGTTGAACCGGGAAAAAAAGTAAGTCTGAATAAAGGAGGGTAAGCAATGAGAGTTCGGAAAATAGCGGGTGTATTGGCTTTGAGCGCTGTCGCGACGGTTGCGTTGGCGGAAACTGCAGCGACGCGGACGACGTTGCTGCGAATGCAACCGGGCGAAGGTGTCTTCACAATCCTGGATACCCGGGGTGTCAGTCCGTTGCCGGGATCGCAATTGTCGATACGTGACATGCAGCATGGTGAAACCATCGTTGGGGCCGTGGCTGATGATGCCGGTCGGGCGGTTGTAGAACTCACCGAGGGACGTTTCATTGTCAACGTGAACAACATCAACCTCAGCGTGCTGGATGTCAGAGCCGATGCGGATCATTCCGAATGCCGCATCGTAATGCCCTCCCAGGATATGCTGGTAGGCGGTGAAGCTGATGATGATGAAGGCGATGTTGCCTTGGGCGCCCGCATGATGACGCCGGTAATTATCGGTGGTGCGGTGGTCTTGGTGGGTGGTGTCGCTTATGCGATTGACGAACATTCCAGCAGCGACAGTGATCCGAAGGTCACCGTCGAGGAACAGCCGCAACCGATTGTGCGACGACGGGATGTTTATGAAGAGCGCCCGGTGCCCGTTGAAGAGCGACCGTCCGTGCCTTATCAGTATTATCATACGTACTGACGGCGGTTGTCGAGATACATTGTAATGTTTATCAAAGTGCGATTCCTGCTTGAGCAAAGCTGGAATCGCACTTTCGGTTTACAGGATATCGCATGAATAAATTTTTGGTATTAGGCCTGTTGATGTTGGTGGGGATGACATCGGTTTCGGGATGCGCCTCCGCACCGCGTGATCAACGGGATGTGCCGGCTCGCGAAATACGCGGCCTGACCCAGCCGGTGGCCTTCAGTGATGAAGTCAGTCGTGACTTGGTTCGCCAGACACGTTCACTGATCGAATTGAAAGGTCAGGATTATCTTGTGGGCGCCGATGATGTGCTGGAAATCAGTATTTTCGAGTGGGAAATGAGTGATGAAACCAAAACTCTCGCTTTCCGAGTGTCGGAAACTGGAGTTATCTCGTTGCCGGCGGTTGGCGTATTGCCGGTGGCGGATAAAACGGTGGCCGAGATTCAGCAAATCATCGAGCGGGAGTTGTCGGAACGTAATCTACTGATCAACCCGCGGGTTAGTGTGCGTATTAAAGAATTTCGCAGTCGCCGCATTTCCGTGATTGGCGCTGTCAACGCACCTGGTGTTTACGCGATTCACCAGAACGTTTCCACGTTATTGGAAATGATGACGCTGGCAGGCGGCCCGAGCTCGGGCGCCGGAGGTGTTGCCCATATCCTGCGTTATCAAGACGACGATACTGAGCCATTGCGGATTACCATCGATATCGAAGGCTTGCTGCATGAAGGACGGATGGATTTGAATCCGGTGCTTAAGGCCGGCGACGTGGTGCATGTGCCCCAAAGCCCGTTAATTTATGTTTATGGGAATGTACGTCAGCCCGGCGGTTTTTCGTTTCGTCGCTCATTGCGTGTGGTAGAAGCCATGGCCCTGGCCGGCGGTTTTGCCAGTAATGCCAACCGACGTGATGTACATCTGATCCGGCGTGCCGACGGTGGAGGCGAACAGCTTATCAAACTCGATTTTCGCGATATTGAACGAGGACGCGCTTTCAATCCATACTTGCGCGAAGGTGATGTCGTTTTCGTGCCGCAATCCGAGGGGAAAATC
The DNA here is from genome assembly GCA_003565195.1 of PVC group bacterium. Taxonomy (GTDB): domain Bacteria; phylum Verrucomicrobiota; class Kiritimatiellia; order CAIKKV01; family PXCX01; genus PXCX01. The sequence continues at coordinate 4,507 of PXCX01000310.1, forward strand.
GTTCTGTCGGAATTGTGGAGTGTCTTCCGCGGTATTTTCACCTTTACTTATCGATTGGATCGTCAATAATGCCTGAAGATGTCGATGGTTTGACGCAAGAGGCTGGGATCGAGACAGAGGATAATTTGCATCTCTGGGATTATGTCCAGGTGGTGCTGATTCGTTTACCGTTGGCGATCGCTGTTTTTCTCAGCGTCATTTTTGTTGCGGCTTTGTATACATGGACACGGGTGCCGCGCTACACGGCTACGGCGCGCGTGTTGATTGAAAGGCGTGCAGTAGATCTCACCGCCATGCGCGGCGCGTATGACCCCCTGGCACCGGGGGTTACCCAGCGCGATTTCATCCAAACCCAATCCCAGTTGATTACCTCGCGCCCCATTCTGCAAAGCGTTCTGGAACAGACAGGAATGATTGCGGAACCGCCATTTTCCCAGAGCCGCGAACCGATCCGGAGATTACAACGGATGATCAGCGTGAATCCGTTACGTAATTCCAACCTGATTGAAGTGTCGGTGGTGTCCGATAATCCGCGGCGCTCGGCTGCCCTGGTCAATGCGGTCGTGGACGCTTTTCTGCAGCAATCGCGGATGCGCCGCTCGGGAATCGCCGAGGAAGGATCGCATGAGTTGCGCCGTAAGGCCGACGAATTACGAATGACACTCGATGAGGCAATCCGGCGGCTCCATGAATTTATGGTCGACAACAAAATGGTGTCCTTTGAAGATGCGCAGAACATTGTTGTGCAAAGGTTGCACGGTTTGAGCGAGAATCTGACACGCATGGAGCCTGTCCGGATGCGTGCCGAATCCCGCTTGCGGTCCGCGGAACGGGCCATCGATCGCGGGCTGTCCTCTGAAAGCATTCCCGATGTCCTTGAATCGCCGATCATCCGCCAGTTAAAAATCGAAATTTCGAAATTGGAACAACAGAAATCGGAAATGCAGTTTCGTTTGGGGGAGGGGCATACCCAGTTGCGCGGTCTGACCATTCAGATCGATAATTTGCGGACCCAGATGGCCATGGAAATCGGCCAGATCCTGTCCAAATTGCGTTTGGAGTATGAACAGGCACGCGATCAGGAGCGTCTGATACGCGAAGCGCTCGAACGACAGGAGGAAGAGGTGATGCGGTTTAATGAACTGGCCTCACAATACAATATTTTGCGCAATGCCCGAGATTCCATTCAATCGACATATCAGAGTATTGTCAGCCGGATTGAAGAGCTTGACATGAACCGGATGAGCGGGCATGGCGATTATGCGTTTGTCGATTATCGGGCGGAACCGCCGCGCGGTGCGTCCTGGCCGTCGAAAAAAATGAATATGATGGTCGCGGTTTTGTTAGGTGGCTTGCTTGCGGTCGGCGGTTGTTTCTTCCTGGATTACATGGATATTACGGTCAAGGGTGAAGTCGATATCCGCCGACTTCCCGGCGGCAATATCCTCGGGGCAGTGCCCTCGGTTGATGTTGAATCCGAGAACGTAGCCAATCCGGATTTTCTGGCGCTAGAGAAACGGCACAGTCATTTCGCTGAAGCGTTTCGTTCGGCGCGCACGGCGCTGGCATTCAGTATTACCGGGAAACCGTTGCGCAGCCTGGTGGTTTCAAGTTCGATGCCCTCGGAAGGCAAATCGATTTGCGCGATCAACTTGGCGATCGCGCATGCGCAGACCGGCAAACGAACCTTGCTGGTCGATGCTGATATGCGTAAACCGCGTTTGCACAAGACCTTCGAGTGCGATGCGGAAAAAGGGTTGACGAACGTACTGGTTGCCGAGACGCTGAGCGCAGACGCTGTTCAAACACATGTTGTCAATACCCATGTCGAAAACCTTGATTTATTGCCGTGTGGTCCCGTGCCGCCGAATCCGGTTGAATTGTTGGATTCAGTCCGGTTCCGCGAGTTTCTTGAACAGTGCGGCAATCATTATGAATTGGTGATCTTCGATTCACCTCCCAGCGGATCATTGGTTGATTCGCTGGTTATCGGAAAGTCCGTCGACGGTTTGATTATGGTGGTTCGGACCTTTGTGACGCCCAAGGCGATTTTGGAACACACTTTGCAACAGTTGGTTCATGCCCGCGTCAGAATACCCGGGGTGATGATGAATAATGCCGATATGCCGCAGGGCACCTATTATAACTACTATTACTACGGCCGCTATGGACGCTACGGTTACTACCAGCATTACTATCATTCCCAAGCTGATACCGAACCGCCGGGCGGGAAATGGCGCCGCTGGTTCGGCAAATCGGCTCGCTCAAGCGGGCGTCCTCAGGCATGATCGACTTGCATGCGCACGTGTTGCCGGCGGTCGACGATGGACCGTGCGAGCTGGACGAAGCGCTCCGGATATGCCGCGATGCGGCCGGCGACGGCGTTCGAATTATTGTCGCGACACCCCATTTTTTTTGCGGTATCGGCACCGAGGATCTTGGCCTTGTCCGCAAGGCGGTGGACCTTTTGCGGACGGCAATCGAACAGCAGGGAATCGCCTGTCGGTTGCAGTACGCCGCCGAAGTGCGTCTGGTCGAGGATTTACTCGATCGCATTAAGCAACACAAGATTCCGTTTTACGATGATCAACGGCGTTATTTGTTGCTCGAAACGCCGCCGGTCGGTGACGTGTCGGATTTGCTCAAACATCTGGTTTTTCAATTGCGTTTGCGTGGTATGGTGCCCCTGATCGCGCATCCCGAGCGGGTTGAAATGTTTTTATATCAACCCGCCTTGATTGAGCAGATCGTGCGCCAGGGTGCCGTGATGCAACTGACAGCCGACAGTTTACTGATCAATCGGTCATCCGATAATCCCGCTTTGGAATGGATACGGCGAGGTTGGGTTGGGGTCGTTGCCAGCGACATGCACGGCCTCCACCGGCCAGCGAATATGGGGGCGGCCTATCGCGCGGTGTGCCGCTGTTTTGACGAAACCACAGCGCAAAGATTGTTCGCCGGCAATCCGCGGCGTATTCTTGACGGGGAACGTTTGCCGGAGATGGGAACATGAAGTTTCGACGACGCGCCAAGCGGCGCACATCGCACCGGCGCACCACCCCTTTTATGGCAGCCCGTTTGCCGCTCGCGGCATTGGTTGTGGCTGCGCTGGGGTTATGGGTAATGTTGCCTTTCGGCGGCGTAACCTTGTGGGCGAGGGATGCTATTCTGCTGAGTTCGCTGGCAGCGGCCGGTGTGCTTTGGTTGCTGGCCATCGCCGGCCAGCCACGCAGGCCGGCGGACTTGTCGACCGCGATTCAGCCGGGGGACCGCTGGTGGCGGATTGCCATGCTGCTTTTGCTGGTGTGGGCGATCTTTCAGATGGTTCCGTTACCGGCGGCGCTGCTGCGCAATCTTCAACCGGGTTGGCATCTGCTTAACCAGGGATTACCTGGAGAAACTTCATTTGGATCTTTGGCAATCAACCGGATCGACGGTTTTTACAACCTGAGCTTATGGGTTGTGTCGGCTGTTTTGGCGGGCGTGGTAGCGCATTGTTTTCGCGATCGGCAGGCAGCCCGCGTGCTGGCCCATGTAATCGCCGGATTGGGTTTGCTTCAGGCGTTTGCCGCTCTGGCAATTCCCGGGATGCTATCCTCTTGGTGGGATACGGTCGAAAGCCGGCGCTTACTGGGAACCTTTGCCAACCCCAACGCTTTTGGCGGATTACTGGCCTTGACCGTGCCGGTGACCTTGGGTCTTCTGTTGACGCTGCAGAATCGTATGCTGGATGTGTTGAACGGACGCTGGAAACGGTTGCTGGCCCTGCCGTCGCGACATCATCTCTTGTTGATCGAATGGATCTGGGTTTTTCTATCACTGCTGGCCCAGACCGTCACGCTTATCGGTTCCGGATCACGCGGTGCGGTCTTGTCGACCATGGTTTCGGTTACGATCCTGTTCGTCGCATATATCATGTCTTCCAAATCAACGCGTGGCATCGCCTTGCAAATGACAGGCATTGTCTTGGCGGCAATCCTCGCGCTGGCGACCGGCGGCGGATTGTACCTCTTGTTGCAGCGCTTTGAAGCGGATGCATTGTGGGACTCGGGATTCGCGGGACGCGTTGCGCTCTGGCGTGCCGCGCTACGCCTGATCGGCGCATTCCCGCTGGGTGTCGGTGCCGGCGCGTTTCCGGCTGTGTTCACGTCGTTTGAACCGCCGCAGTTCGGCGCGGCGCGCCTTTATTATGCGCATAACGACTATTTGCAATGGACCGCTGAATTTGGAATTCCCGGTTTGATCCTGCTGGTGCTGGTGCTAGCTGGTATCATGCGTCGCGGAGTCGCCACATTTCATATTGCCGGTGTGCGCCATTCGGTTTGGATCTGGCGCGGCGCGGCAGCGGGCGTTATCGCGTCCCTGGCGCATGCGGTCGTTGATTTCAACCTGATGATGTATCCCGGCGTACGTACCATGTTTTTTATAGTCTGTGGCTTGATGCTTGGCGTGCCCCGGCAGGGTCGTACGGAAGATAAGGCGACGAAGGAGCGGGATGACGCGGTTTCAGGCGGTCGATCGCGACCGACTCTATGGCGTGGAACGGTTGTTCTCGCGGTAGGGCTCGCTGTCGTGATCTGGCTGGTTATCCCGGCGACCCAGCGAATCCTGACCGCGCAGCGCGTCGAGGGTGCCCGCCGCACGCTGGGATTGCCGCCGGATAAGGTTTTCTGGGTGCCGCCGCCTTGGATCCCCGGCGACCAAGCGTTTCCAACCCTGGTTGAGGCACGTGAACGGATGCCCCAAACGGCCCGTTACGCCTATTGGCTGGCCATCGGACGGCTGGCGCACTACGAACAGGAGCGCCGGGCGGCAATTGAAACGCTACGCAAGGAATACAATTTCGGCTTCGATATCGACGGTCGCCACAGTGAAAGGATGATTGATCTGGCCATGCAGTTGGAATTCCGGCAGGCCCTGGATTTTGCCCGGGAACAACTGGAACAGGCCGTCGTGCTTGCCCCATGGGATGCCGATATGCGCGCATTCGCCGGATATGTCAATGCGCGGCTGGCGGAATGGGAAGGCGAAGCGCCTGCCGCCGGCGAATATCGCCATGCGGCCATCCGTTATATCGACGGCGCGTTACGACTGGCACCCTATGATGTGTCGGTCCTGATGGAAACCTGTCGCGCATCCGCAAGCTTGTTCAATGCCGCGATGATTGCACAGGACGATGCAACCAAGACTTTTGCTTCACGACAACTTACCAGCCTGGGCCGGCGTGTGGTAGATATTGATCCGACTAAAACAGTGGAGGTTTTAGCGGTCTGGGAATCCGCCGACATGGTCATCGAACAACTGACCGAGATGGATACCCTCCCGCTGCCGATTTTGGATGAAGTCTACCGCTACTTCTCGCAGCAAAATAATGCGCCTGAAGCGATGCGTTTATTAAACTACTTGATGACCAAGCACGCCCTCGGGGAGACAGCCGGCAGCAGGATCGATAGTGTGTTTCTGGAACGTGAAAAATGCCGCTGGCTGATATGGGACCGAGACTGGAAGGCTTATCGCGAAGCGTTTGAAGAACGGCGAAATACATGGTATCAGCGGCAGCTCAATGCGTTGGCAAAAGAAACCGGAACGGGACGCCATGATGCCACGCTCCGGATTCATATGCGTACGGTTGACCGTGAGATCGGTTTGAATGTAGAGAATCTACTTCGCTTGTCGCAACTTGAATCGGATCGCGGGGCGACCCGTGAGGCAATGGCGTTGTTGGCGCGTGCCTTGGCGATTGATGCAACCGCCGATGATCCCGATGACAGTAGGATTGAAGCGTTCAAGGTTTGGCGCAGCGTGATCGACAGCGATCGTGAACATTATGCCGAACGCTGGTTGGCGTGCCGTTTGTTGCGTGCCGATAAGCTGCCCCGGGATGCTGCCTGGAACTATAAAAGGCTGGCGGAACATCCCCGTCTGCCGTTGCGGTTCCGTCATCGGATCAGTCTCGAAACGGCTGTAGCATGGATGGAAGCCGGAGAAACGGACGCTGCCCTGTCCGAACTCCAGATAGCTATCCGGGACGGCGCCGATGATCCGGATGTATTGCGAAAATGGATCAAGCATGAACTCGACGAAAATCCTTTTCGTGGACTGGACGGCGTCATCATGTCCGCTTCCGAGAGATTGGCCTTACTGCAACCCGACCATGCACTGGGCGTACGATATATGGGAGAACGAATTGAACTGATGGGATTGACTCTCGAACCATATGGCGCTGTTGGTAGTGGCCAGACACGGGTGCGTTCCTACTGGCGATTCTTTGATCGGGTCCCAAGTGACCTGCGTGTGCGGATCGTTGCGCGCACTACCGATGGCTACGCGTTTTTTCAACGGACATCATTCTTCGGCCGCGAAATGCCGGACCGCTTTTCCGCCGGCGAACCGCGGGTCGGAAATGTACTGATATTGAATACGCCTTTGCCTGCTCAGGCTCGCGCAGGCGATCGACTGATCCTGACGCTGCATGCCGGAAAAGAGCGGCTCGCCAGCATTGAAGGACTTCCTCGTTTGGATATAAACGATTGGACCCGCTTGTTGGATCGGGGCGATTAAACGGGGGTTGACTTCCTGTTTCGGGTTGCATTTTTCGAGCCGATCATATATAGTTAATCATTGATGTCACGGATAAAGGATATCCGCCATGTTTCATCGAGAATCCAATTCACGTCGTTCGCCTGCAAAGATCGAGGATGTTAAAGACGCGGTCAAAGCGTTTTGCGTTATCTATCATACCAGCCGGATGTACAAGACCGACCACGCGGTGTTTAAAGCCGCTGTCGAGGAACGGATGCCGGTCATTAAACGCGCCTTACAGACCGGGCAGGCGTTATCTCTGGACTTTCACGAAAGTCAGGTTTGGTATGGTGGAATCACTCTGGAACCGGGATCCAGTGTGTTCCAACGGATTGCACAGGAATTCGCTAAAATTGGAATACACAATATTACGATGCTTCCCACCCTTGATGCGAACGATTTGACGCGTTCTATATCCGTGATCGTGGGGCAGGGCGATGAAATACGGCAAAACGGATTAGCTGCCGTATTAAAACGCGAACAGATTGAGACAGTACGCAGTCTGGATAAGTCGATACAAAGTGGAAAACAGGCGGTTGGCGAGCGCACTGCGAAATCCGGGCTTGGCGTGCCTTCATCAGCGCCTCCCAAGAAAACCGGCGGGGGCGGAGTGTGGGATATTTCCGATATCGACGCGGCCGACATGGAAACGTCGCAAATCATGTATTCCGGCGATGTGCCGCCGACAGGCGAGGGGCATCGGCCACCTGCGATAAACAACTTCGTCTCAGGCGTTTTGGGCGCTCTGACGAGACAGGAAGCCGATTTAAAAGAAGCCGTCGAAATCATATCTACCGAATTCGAGCATCGTGTCGAGGAACGTGTTGCTACCATCCGGCGTGAAAGCGAAAAGAAAATACGGCGTCTGGAAACTGTCAAGGAATTGGTTTTAACCGAACTCGAACGCATGGAGATAGCCGCCGTGATCATGGATAGCGAATTGCAGATCATCGCTACGAACGAGCTTGCCCGAAAGTTGCTTGAAGCATCCGGCGCAACAACGGTGGAATCACCGTTGGAAGACTTTGTTCGATCCGGGATGGAACGAAATGATATTTCGCTCGGAAAAGAAAAAAGGACAGCTCATCTGGTGACGGTCGCGCCGACTGGAAGCGGCTCTGAAATCATGCTGATTACCTTGGAAAAAAAATAAGGATCCCTTTCAGCAAACAGTCCGTTGCTTATGACCCCCGCGCCGCATCGCCGTATTCAACCCATCGATTTTAGTTGGCCGGACCCGCCTTTTCAGGTGGTACTTGTCGAACCGCAAATTCCTCCCAATACCGGCAATATCGCGCGGCTATGTGCGGCCACCGGCAGTGTCCTGCATCTGGTCGGACCGTTGGGGTTCCGTCTCGATGATCGCAATCTGCGGCGCGCCGGTCTTGATTACTGGTCTTCCGTGCGCGTTGAGCGCTATGCGGGAATCGCGGATTTTTTCAGGCAACGCAGCGGGGATGAACGTTTTTTTTATTACAGTACAGGTGGATCACGTTGTTATACCAAGGCGAATTACCGGCCGGGCGACTGGCTGGTTTTCGGCAATGAACCGGACGGCTTACCCGACGCCTTGCTTGAGGCGAACGCTGACCGGGTATGCACGATTCCCGTAAAACGGGGTAAGGTTCGTTCGCTGAATCTTGCCACCGCCACCGGAATCGTCCTTTATGAAGCCTTGCGTCAGGCCGGTGTGGGCGAACCGAAGCCAGCCGAACAAGTTTAAGACCCATTAGTGCCTACCCGCACATGGTTGGCATGTCGGCCAGATCGTAATAGGCGATCATGTAGGGATGGTCATGATCGTATTCGGTCAGTGGTTTCGGATCCTTGCATACACCGGCTTCGCGGATGTCTGTTCCCGTGCGGCCCAGACGTTTATCACCGAAGGCCCGCCGAAACTCTTCGGCAGCCTCCTCAATTAGCGCGACGATCTCAGGATGCTTGTCGTAGACATTATTGGTTTCGCCCACATCGTTGCGAAGGTTGTAAAGTTTCGGTGAGTCCGCGTCATCGGCGTCACCCTGGGAATTGTCAGTTCTGCAAAAATGCAGTTTCCAATCGCCTTTGCGGACAGCCTCAAGATTGGCCCGCCGGTAGTAGGCGAAGGTTTCCCGTTTGGTAGGTTTTCCCTGCAGGATGGTTTCTGCCAACGATATACTGTCAATCGTCGTATCCGCCGGCAGCGGTGCACCGGTGATATCTGCCAGAGTTGCAAAAAGGTCGATGGAGGCGGCTATTCCATCGCAGGTGGTTCCCGCAGCGATCTTTTCCGGCCAGCGCATGATACAGGGAACCCTTTGTCCGCCCTCCCAGGTTTGCGATTTAGTGCCGCGTAACGGCGCGTTGCTGCCACCCTCGTCCCGGGCACGGGAGCCGTTGTCGGATGTGAAGATGACCAGTGTTTCGTCCTTGATACCCAATCGGTTCAGTTCCGCCTCGATCATGCCCATTGCCCAGTCAATGCAGGCGACAGCGCCACCGTAGGCGCCATTACGCGAGATGTCGAGAAACTGTTTTGGAACGAATAGCGGTACATGGACATACATGTGCGCCAAGTATAGAAAAAAAGGGTTGTTCCGGTCACGACGCATGAATTGCAGTGCTTCATCGACATACCGCTCGGTGATGCCGCGTTGATCCGGTTGCTGTTGGATGACCTCATCATTGCGCAGAAGCGGTAGCGGGGGGTGATCAAGCCTGTGTACCTGTCGCCCCATGTCATTGCTGAATGGAATTCCAAAATATTCGTCAAACCCATGGTTGGTCGGCAGAAACTCCGGCTGATCCCCGCAGTGCCATTTGCCGATAATTTTCGTGTCATATCCGACTTGCTTCAACTGTTTGGCAATGGTTGACTCTTTTGGATTAAGACCTTGGGCTTGGCCGGGAAACAGTACCTCGTGGTTTGCAAAGCCGATCCGCTGCGCATAGCAGCCGGTTAACATTGCCGCACGCGAAGCGGAACATACCGGGGAGGCCATATAGAAATCTGAAAACCGCACCCCTTCCGCAGCGAGCTGGTCAAGCTGCGGCGTATTGTTGCGCTCGGATCCATAACAGGCCAGATCGCCGTAGCCAAGGTCATCGCAATTTATCAGGATTATATTTGGTTGATTTGCATCTTTTTGGTGGTCTTGCATAGATCCGTTATCCTTCCTAGCTTACTATCTTCCGCCTTTGGTCTTTCCGCCGCAGGTTCACACCGCAGTCGGAGCCGCACGTGACTAAACGGCTTCTTTCGTGGGTCTTCATTTTGCGCCCTTTGCGACAGTGTTCAACGTTCAGGAAACTCAAAGTGGTCCCCGGTTTTTTCTGCCCAATCTCGAATAAGCCCGTTCAATTCAATGCGTTTCCTGCGGAATCCTGTATGGAACGCCAGATTGTTTTGTTCAAACGGGTCAGTGTTGAGATTGAACAACAACCAATCGCCACCCTTGACACATGCGTACTTCCAACCATCTCTGGTAACCACGCACCGCCAGGCGTAACCGGATTCGCGATCCCCGATGAGCTGCAGATAGGCGCTATCCGGCTCTTCAGCCGTCCGCTTTGCAAAATCATTTCCCGTGCGACGGTGCGAATAGTCGAATCCCTCCATCCAGTTCGGCGCCTCAATCTCACAAAGTCCGAGTGTCGTTGGGGCGATATCAACGTGATTGATGAATGACGGCGCATTGCCGCACCGGCGGCCGTCGTAGTTCATTGGACTTCCGCCTCCTATCAGGAACGGAATTCTTACCGATTCCTCATATGGCACACATTTGCCGAAGCGACCGTGGCTGCCCATCTGGTCGCCATGGTCGGCGAAGAACATGACATGCGTTTTGTCAATGAGACCGGTCTGGCAAAGCGTATCCATTAGACGCCCGATGTTCTCATCGATGTTCGAGATCTGGGCGTAGTAGCCTGATAGGCCGAAGCGCGCATCCTGCTCAACCGAGCTTGGCACGTTTGGACGCAGCTTCAACTGCTGCGCCTGGTAGCGCCGGTTGCGCGCCGGAGCCAAGTTTGGATTGTGCGGCGGCTGGACCGAAACCACCATGAAGAACGGCTTGTCGCCCTGCTTGCGGGCACGCAGCCGTTCAATCGCCAAATCAGTCAAAGCATCGGTCTCGTATCCCGGTAACTTGTAGTGCGCAACTTCCACGTCACCATCGTGGCCGTGCAGGTGCGAATCCCATTGGCTGTTGTTGTTGTCGTATCCGAGCCAGGTATGGAAACGTCCACGATCCTCCTTAGGCACCAAACTTAGCGCTGATCGTCCATCGTGTTCCTTCAAACCCGCCATGTGCCATTTTCCGAGGTAGATCGTCTCGTACTCGGTTTCGTTGAAAACGTCCGCCACGTTGTTAAACTCCGGGTCGAGTCGGTCCTCGTGCAGCTTGACCGAATGGTTGTGAGCGTACTTGCCCGTTAGCATGCTGGCCCGGAACGGACAGCACAGCGGATAGCCGGAGACCGCGTTCGGGAAGTGAACTCCGCAGATTGCCATGTTATCCAAGTTCGGTGTGAACACGTTCGGATCCATGTTCACTCCCATTGCCTGACCGCGCATCTGATCGACTATGAACCAGATTACGTTTGGTTTATCTTTCTTCATGGTCTTGCTAGCTCCGAAGTCGCAAATTGTTTGAGTAAATGAGTCGAACATTTTAAAGGGTTTATAACATGTTGGCGGACAAGGTGTTCAGTGTTCAGGAAATACGTCCTGAACGCTAAACCCCTGAATACTTCAGCGGAGCTGTCTAGCTTTTGCGATGGGGCTGTGTTAAGCGTCGCCCGGAATGTTTGGTTCGATAGTTCTGTTTGCGCGACTCAGCTTGATGAATTCCCGGCACATGGTATCTATTGCTTTCTTGGTGTGTCCGGCACCGGCAGGGTCGCTGTACCATTGAGCGATGAAACCACCTTCCGGGCGCCCGAGTGTCTTGACCAGCTTGCGGCAGTAGGCTCGGATTTCGTCGAGCGTTCCCTGTGCCATGGTAGCCTGTATATCCACGGGGCACCAGAAGGTGATCCGGCCGCCGAACCGTTGACCGAGCAGATCAAGGCCCATGTTCTCTTGCTGGTCCATCTGTATGACGTCCAATCCGATGTCGATCAGGTCATCCAGTATTGCTGTGATGTCGCCGCAACTGTGCAGAAAGGTAAGCAACCCTGCATCATGTGCCGCCTTATAAACACGGGCATAACGGGGACGCCATATTGCCCGCCAAGATTCGGGTGATATCATCAGGCGATTCTGGAGTCCCCAGTCGTCGCACCACATATAGCCGTCTGCGCCGGCCCGTGCATACTGCTCTATGGCATAAAGGTTCATCTCAACGAGCAGGTCGATTAACCGTCCCAGTTCCTGCGGATTGGTGTATATATCCATCCATGTGTTTTCGAGTCCCCTTATAAAGTGGACGCGTTCGTAGAGTGAGATGCCCCCC
>PXCX01000277.1 GCA_003565195.1 PVC group bacterium
GCGAACGATGATGACAAGGTCATGCTGGGCGAACTGATTGCGTCCCAAACCAGGGTTCCGCTCGATTGGCTATGTGAAAACCTGGGCATGGGCAGCCGCAGCCATTGCAGCCGACTCATCAATGCTCAGCGTCGAAGATTACGCGGTAATCCATCCCTGAAGGGACAAAGAACCCGTCTGCTGAAAAGAGCAATATACAATGACTGACCCCTTTTCCCCCGCTGAATGATATCGCCTTCTCATGTAAGGGGCCCGAAGGAGATGATCCCGGCGTGGATGGATGGGCGGTTCTGTTCGATGGTAGTGGTGAGGTGCTCCGCGAGCGTCCTGATTTCTGGCGAGACTACAGCAAACGCAAGTGGAAAGTCACGGATGACGGGCGACTAGTGTGCCCGGATATTGCCTGACGGCGCAGGCGGACATGGGGTAATGATGCTACTCGAACTAGCCATTGGTGACGCGTATGGGGCGGGATTCGAATATGTGCGCGATCGGCGTTTCATCACACGCCACAACGATCTGTCCGGCTATGTGAAGCATCCGCGGCACGATCTCAAGCCAGGACGCTACACGGATGATACCCAAATGAGCCTGGCCATTGCGGAGTTGATCGTGGAGGGGGCCGATTGGACGCCCGAAGTGATAGCGGGAAAGTTCGTGGAGGTCTTTCACCGTGATCCTCGCAAGGGATATTCGGGACATTTCTATAAGTTCCTAAAGAAAACGCGGACGGCGGCCGACTTTCTCGAGAACATCCGGCCGGACAGCGATAAGAGCGGAGCGGCGATGCGGGCCGGGCCGATTGGTGTATTCCCGTCGATTGAGGAGGTGCTTGAGCGCTGCCGTGTGCAGGCGGTGTTGACCCATAACACGCCCGACGGTATTCATGCGGCACAAGCGGCCGCCCTGATGACCCATTATTTCCTACATGACCTCGGCCCAAAATCGGATTTGCCGGAATTCCTCTGCACCCATGTGCCCGGGGCATGGCATGAGCCATGGAGCGGGGAGGTGGGTTCGAAGGGGTGGATGAGCGTGCGCGCCGCCATCACATCCCTGATGAAACATGAGACCTTGTTAGGTCTCCTCAAGAGCACGATTGCGTGGGGTGGGGATGTGGACACCGTCGCGACGATCGCGCTGGCGGCGGGATCGTGCAGCAGAGAGATCGAGCTGGACCTACCGGATGTATTGGTCCGGAATCTGGAGAATAGGGCGTATGGGCGGGATTATCTCACGTGTCTCGACGAGCGCCTGTTGAAGAGGTGAGGGGGGGTGCCGTTCGGCGCGCGGAAAAGTGCTGTATGGGACTTGATTGTCATAAATATGCGTATTAATATGCGAATATGAGAACGACCATTGATTTGCCGGATAGCATGTTTAAGAGGGTTAAGCTGCAAGCTACGCGTCAAGGCCTGACCTTAAAGCAGTGGTTCATCCAATGCTTGAGTCGGGAGGTGGACGAGAAGGCCGGGATAGTTCCGCCCGACGAGGCGGGGCGATTTCGCAAGCGTTTCGATGGGACTTTTGAGCCGTCCGAAATCGAAGAATTCAAGCGGTCCGGGCGGGCATGATCGTCGTTGATGTCAACATTCTGGTTTACCGCTGGTTGCCCGGAAGCCGCTCAACGTTGGCGGACGCAGCGGCGCAAAAGGACGGCGAATGGAACGCGCCACTTTTGTGGCGCTCGGAAATGCGCAATGTGCTGGCGGGGTATGTTCGTGCCGGACGCTTATCGGAGGCGGATGCGCTGGCCGTGATGACTCGGGCAGCGGGATCGGTGGCCGGTGGCGAACATACCATTGCGGACGGGGAAGTCATGGCGCTCATACGCTCGTCCAATTGTTCCGCGTATGACTGCGAGTACGCCGCACTGGCTGTTCGGTTGGGCGTTACGTTGGTGACCGAGGACCGCCAACTGTTGAAATCCTTCCCGAATGTGGCCATGAGCTTGGATACCTTCATCGTATAGCGCAGATCGCGCTCGTCCCGTCGGAGGTTTGGCAAAGGCGCATGCGGCGTGCCGCCCCTGTTGTGGTTTGAGGTGGATACTAAGCTGAACATAAGCGCATGAATGTGGCCCTTGCGGGCTTGTTTGTTACTTTGTTGCGATGAAAGAAATGTGACGATGGGTCGTCTGGAGAGGCATGCAGGAGTTAAATATTGATGCGGGAACGCGCTGGCTTTGGATGACGGATATCCATTTGGAGTTCGTTGATGCCCAAGAACTCGATCAATTCTTGTACAAGATCCAAGATGCCGCTGCGGATGGATTGCTGATCAGTGGGGATATCGGCACGGGGACGGATGTGGATCGCTTCCTGATTCGTTTGCACCAGACCTTTTCCGGTCCAATCTGTTTTGTGCTCGGTAATCATGATTTTTACGGCCGCAGCTTCGCCGAAGTGAGGGGAAAGGTCAGAGCGCTGTGTGCTGAGCACGATAACTTGATCTACCTGTCGGACATCCCCGGGATTCGACTTTCAGACGAGGTGATGGTGATCGGTCAGGACGGGTGGGGGGATGGACGGGCCGGCAATTACGCGGCCTCGGACGTGGAGCTTAACGATTTTGGTCTGATTGACGAACTCCGACGCAAGAACAAGGCCGAGCGGTTGCTGGCGATTGGGACGATTGGGGATGAGGAGGTTAGAAGGGCGGAGCCCAAGTTGCGGCAAGCTTTGAAGGCGACCCGTGATGTGATATTTCTTACGCACGTGCCGCCATTCCCGGAAGCCGCGGTCGGGCCCGATGGCCGCTCCGATATGAACTATCTGCCATTCTTCTGCTGCCAGGCGATGGGCATCATGTTGTTTGAGGTGATGCAAGCGCACCCTGATAACCGCCTTTTTGTTTTTTGCGGGCATACTCACTCAGCGGCCATTGCGCGTATCCTTCCGAATCTGGTCGTGCATGCCGCGGGAGCCGTTTATGAGAGGCCAGATTTTGCGGGGCTGATCGATGCGGGAAATCTGGATGTGTGGCTTTGAAGAATGTGTGCGCAACAGGCTTGATGTGAGAAGGAGTCACCTCCGCGCACTTGACCTATCAATGGGCTTTGGACATCATGTCCCCGTCTTGGCACGCATATTGAAAGCAGAAATGAATACGAAACAGAGCAAGATCAGCCGGGGCATCCGGACAGTAGCCGTTGTCGCGGGGGTCATGGCGGGTGTTGTGTTGTCCTGCCCGCGTTCGGTCAGCGCGGAGCTGGTGTTGATGAGCGCCATCACCAACTCGACTGTTGCCGCTCCACTCTATGGAGCGGCTTTAGGTGCTCCTACTGCGCATCCTGGTTCTGTGGTGGTTGGGTCTGCAGCAGATGACGATATATTCTTTAGCCAAAATTTGGCAACTTTTGCAAACCAAGGTAATGTCGGCAACGTCATCGACACCGCAACCGGATTGCAGCCGAGCAGGATCTACCAGCTGACCGAGAGCGGATTTATGTATGAAGTTGATCTTGACATTGGAAGTTCATTTCAAGTGGCAAATCTCGGTTCGGATGCTATTACGATTGGATCGGTATTGAGTTTGTCGGGGAACACGATCGTGCCGTTTCTCCGCTCGAGTGACGGCGGCCAGACGGCGAGTGTGTATGCGTTTAATCTGGATGACAGTTCGATTTTCGATTTCGAGTTGAATGTGCAGGCCTATGCGGTTCCGTTTGAAGAAACTAGGATAACGGGCCTGGATGCATATGTTGCAGGCGATGACCTAAGAATCCTGATTGTCGATCAAGATGATAACAGAAGTTTTGGCTACATTCGCGACTTCGATTTGACGGGGACTCTCGGCGGTGGGTTCCAATTCAGTGCCCTTGGCCAAGCGCAGGATGCCACGTTCGATCAAGAGAACAACGTGCTGTACGTGGTGACAAATGATGGCGGGGCTGGAACAATCGCATCCTTCCAGTATGA
>PXCX01000230.1 GCA_003565195.1 PVC group bacterium
AACCTACGCATGACAGCAGCGAGGCGATGCAGAACCTGCGTCGCCTCGAAATTCAGGCACAAGCGGAGCTGGCTAGTTGGCAACGCCGCAAACCCAAGGGCCCCTCTTCCGCCGGCGCGCTCAAACAATGGTTTACGCGTAACCAGAAATCAGGAGCGTCGTGAGGCCGTAAGAAGGAGGTTGCTGTTCAAGGTTCAAGGTTCAGGGTTTTTAAGACTTCTTGGATGCTTTGCTTTTTTTCTGGCGTGAACCTTTAATCGTGAACCGTGAATGTTTACAAAGGAGGTTGCAGGTGTCTTCGAAATCAAAACGAAAACGGGCGGGAAGGAACCAACGCGCGCGATCACCGGTTGCGGATGGCGCGGCTTCCATAAACGATCCGGGCGAGGGTGTGGATCGGTTGTCGCATGGTTCGGCGGCCGGGAAACCGGCAAAAGTGAGTCGTGCATTAATCGAACGCTTTCCCGAATCGGGAATTGAACTTACTGCTGAAAATCTTCCGGTATTGAATGCCTTTAACGAGTTTCTGGCGATCGAACGTCAAGCCAGCCGTCGACGGTTCCGGGGTTTGTTCTGGTTGTTCCTGCTTCTGCTTATCGCGGCATTGACATCGGCGTTGATGGTGGGGTGGGTCGTGGTTGAGAAAATGCAAGCTGATTTGGATGCCGAACGGGAATTGGCGGAAGTGGAAAGACAACGGATGACCGAGACCATATCACGGGTCGCGACCAATGCAGCCGACCGATTACATCGTGAACTTGGTGTTCGTGATCAAGCGGTGCGTTACACGTATCGCACCCTGACCGATCACATCGCCGGCCAAACCAATACGGCCCTGGAATTGCGTCAAACCATGGCGATTCTGGAAGATGAAATCGATGCTCTGGAAGATCGGATGCGCGAACTGGCCTTGCGTGAACGCAGTGCGCATCCGATCGCCCCCTATATCAGGATTGACAGTCCAACGCCTGCCCTTGATTCCGAACTTGAACGGCAGATAGAACGGGATTTCTCTGAGTTGCGCCGCTGGGCACGCATCCAACAAGAACGTCTGGAAGCGAAGGCGGAGGCGGATGACATTCCGGAAACCCAACCGGATCGTGAACATGAGGTTGCGATTCCATCGTCACCGCTGACCATCGAGACGCCGGTTGGCGAAAGCGTGCCATGGCGCTTGTGAATCAATGCCATAAAAAAACCCCGGCTAAAGGCCGGGGTTTTATTGTCCTGCGGGCATCAGCCCGCTTCAAGCAACTTAGCTTTTTTTGTTGCCCAGAATCGCGTCTTTGGCTGCCTTGGCCACCCGGAACTTGACTACTCGTTTGGCTGGAATCTTGATGGATTCACCGGTTGCCGGATTCCGGCCCATACGCGCTGCGCGCTTTTGCAAGACCAGCTTTCCAAGACCGGGAATGGTAAAACCGTTCTTGGCTTCCTTGTAAGCCATGTTCACCAATGTCTCGATCGTGAGCGCTGCCTGTTTCTTGGTGAGATCGGCTTGCTCCGCTACCGCAGTGATGATCTCGCTCTTCGTTTTGGGTTTACCCGTTGCCTTTGCCATACTGTTCTCCTTTGGTGAAGTTCGGTCCGGCAACCCACCAGACCCTTTGTTGCAGGACACTATATAGTGTATTGATAAATAATGCAACAGTTATTCACCGGTTTTTTAAAATTTTTTTCCGGGAAGAATCTGGCGTTCATAGGGTTGACAATTCGTTAAATTGAAATTTTCGGGCAACCCGCATCACTTCCTCGACCGTGGTGTTGCCATCGATGATCTGGCGGAATCCGCTTTTGCGCAAGGTTACCAACCCCATGTCGAGCGCGGCCTGCCGAATATCGCTGCTGGATTTTTGACGCACAATCATGGCGCGGATTTTGTCGTTCATGATCATGATTTCAAACAAGGCGACTCGTCCGCGATATCCCGTAAAATTGCAATTCGGGCATCCATGTGCGGTGTAATAGGTTGCCGCAGGCGCGGCGTCGGGCCAAAGTTGGGCTGCTTCCTCGGTGACGATATCGTCCGGCTGGGTTTGCACCCGACAGGTACGACACAAACGGCGCACCAATCGTTGGGCGATAATTCCCTCGAGACATGACGATACCAGATAGGGTTCGATTCCCATATCGACCAAACGCATAATCGAGCTGGGGGCATCGTTGGTATGCAGCGTACTGCAAACCAAGTGGCCGGTCAAAGAGGCGCGTACGGCCATGTCGGCCGTTTCCGAATCGCGGATTTCGCCGACCAGGATGATGTCCGGATCATGCCGCAGAATCGAACGCAGGACATCGGCAAAGGTCAGACCTATTTGGGGATTGACCTGAATCTGGTTGATCCCCTCCATCTGATATTCGACCGGATCCTCGGCAGTAATGATTTTGACTTCCTTGGTATTCAATCGCGATAACAGGGCATAGAGAGTAGTTGTCTTCCCGCTGCCGGTGGGGCCCGTGATTAAAAGAATTCCGTGCGGAATCGAACTCAGGTATTGAAACATCCGCCACTGATCCTGAGTCAATCCCATCTCTTCAAGGTCGATAAACATCGATTTACGGTTGAGGATCCGCATGTTGACGGTTTCACCGAAGCGGGTCGGCAGGACCGAAACCCGCAAGTCGAACTCTTCGTTTTTCAAGCGTACCTTGATCCGGCCGTCGTGGGGTTTGCGGCGCTCGGCAATATTCAGTTGGGCCATGATTTTAACGCAGGATGCCAGGGCGCGCTGTAGTCTCTGAATCCCTTTGGGGATCGGGATTTCCTGCAAGACGCCGTCGATACGATAACGCAAGCGGATACTTTTCTCGTAGGGCTCCATGTGGATGTCGGTGGCATCCATACTGATGGCTTCAGCGATAATCTGGTTGACAAACTGCAAGACGCCGGGGTCGGCGGTTTCCACCGAGGATAAATCGGTTTCTTCGATTTGGACATCGTCGGCCGACGATTCGCGGGTCTGGATCAAGGTATCGACTGCATTGACCCCGAGCCCGTAAAAATGCTTGATAGACTTGGTGATCGAGTCTTCGGCGCACAAAACCCAGCCTAGCGAACAACTAAGCAACAGGCGTAAACTATCGACCATGGCGTGATCGGGGACGTGACTGACGGCGATCAACAAAAGATCGTCTTTGTAAAAGATCGGCATACAATGATAACGCAACGCTAGGCGTGCCGGAATCATGGCGATCGCATCCTGCTGGATGTCGAATTCGGCAATCGGATGAAACGGGATGCCGGAGAGTTCCGACAGCAGGGTAGTCAATTCGGTTTCAGGCACCAATTGTTCGCGTTGCAATAATTTATCCAGGGTGACGCCTGACAACATACGCCGGGTATCGGCGTCGTGCAGTTGTTCGCGTGTCAAGGTTCCCCGCTCGACCAGGATCTGGCCCAGGTCGTTCATTAATCCATCGTCGTGGAAACGAAAGTCGGTTGCGAACTTGTCATCTTGATGGGTTGTATCGCGATCGGTCATGAATCGTCTATCGGTTTACGTGTGGAACTCAATGGAATGACAGCGCGTGGATCTTAATTCTCGTTTTCGGGAGGCGCATGATGCCTCCAAGGAGTGGCGTCAGGGCCATCACCTTCGGACAAAAAAACGGCCTCGCCTCTAACGCCCCAAGGTATTGTTACGGTGGTTTCATCAACGGTTACAACATCCACTGTATCCCGTGAAATGTCGGCAACTCTAATGCCTTCGAAGTCATCGCCAATCTTGTAGTACTTGATGCCCTCCACAAGCAACAGCCGAAGTTCGTCTTTGATAAACAAGTTCGCCTGCTCCATGAACTTCTGTGGATTGTTTAAAAAATCTTCATAGCGACTAGCCTCGTTTAATATTCGTGCAATGGTCCTTCGAGTAAGACTTGTGTG